>JBMCLJ010000041.1:0-11906 GCA_048615375.1 Candidatus Dojkabacteria bacterium
ACTACAGCTTATTGTTACCTGTTTTTGTGTATTGACAAAGTGGACCACTTTACTTTTATTTTTCTGTCATCTATAATTTAATTATGGAGGAAGTAGATGACCATCATTTAATTAACAAAATAAGAGATTTCGTTACGAATGTTGGAAATGAGGAACATGTAATAGGGGTGGTATTAAGAAGATCAATTCGAGTCAACGAACGATGGAGAGATTATGAATATATTCACCAGGTGGAAGACGGTCTTTGCACTTGGTTCACCTTCATGAATCTATGGTCATATATTCATGGTTATATGCCGAATATTGAATTCACTGGCTCACCTATTTCCGGAGTTAATAGCGATCAAATGATTGAATTCTTTTCTTGGATACACGATAATAATCCAAATAACTTGAATTTTCAATTTGCGATAGATTCTACCTCTAATCCTGAGCAGCAACTTAATACCTCAACACAATTAGTTGATTTTCTTGACACAATTAGTGCGGGTAGTATGATTATTGGTGCAAAGGGACTTTGCACTGCATTGCATAGAGTGGGTGAAGATGCTTTTGTTTTAGTTGATCCACTTAATCTTCAAGGTTTAGAAGTCTTTTCTAGAAACAATGCAATAGCACATCTCACTTCACTGTTGGAAGCCCCTAATGACATCGGAAGCTTTTTTTACTTTATTGGGCCAGATGTAAATAAGACCTGAACTTCTTGCACATTGGAATGTAGTTAAGTTCTGGTTCCGTCTTCCATTCTTTAGCTTTGCTTGTATAGCTCATAATATCAGTAGGGTTCGTTGGCTAAAATTATATACATAGTATATAATCGATTCCGTGGATACGGGGAAACAGCCTGAAAAATCGCGAGCAACAGCTTCTGTTAAATTATATACCTCTAGTACGGTACCGGGCTCCCTCCATAACATTCCTCAAAATATCATTCAACTTCTTCGAATAAGCCTTGATCCTCACCAGCTATGCCTGATGAGAACAGTCTTTATGGGAGGAAGGGTATATGCTCATGAATACCACGGTGAAAGCTCGCGTGAAGACACCTGGAGGACGAAGCTCGGGCACTATGTTCGTAAAGCAGGATTTACTCCACTTACCGGGATTCATATGGATCTGCATGGCATGGATACCCGTGCTGGTGCAGGCAGATCGTACTTCCATATTCAGATAAGTCCGCTACATCTCGTTGAAGGTACAGGAAGGATCGGGGTCGCAACGGTACAGGAAGTCGACTACGCGAAGTCACAGGGACATAAAGTAGGCGTCATTCTTAACCCGGAAGATTATACAAAGGCACTTACCTGGATGAAAAAAGGAACATCAGATTATCCTGCCGCGCTACCAGCGTACTTTTCGTTTGACCTCACGCCTGAATCACTTATTTGTGGATATGAAGGGGTTGGGGAATGGCTGGAGAGCCAGTTCAAGCACCTCTCACCGCGGGACTTTATCGGCAGGCTAAACCCGAATCATATTCTGGATATGGTACTCCGTTTTGCTCAGGAATTCGCCTACCTGTGTCCTGAGGATATGGAGGTATACAGTAAGATTATCAAAGACTTTCCTGACAAGGAGAATTCCGCTTCTTGACATTTAACCCGGACTAAGGTTTAATAACTCAGTTTTATGGAATATAATTTTGCAAACAATACTAACCCTCAATTATGAGGGAGTTTGACATTGCCATTTGCAAATCAAACCCCTCGTGAAAGCGGGGGATTTTTTTATTAGAACTGAGAAGTCTAATAGAAAATTAGTATATAGCTCTTCACAATCCATAAAATTAAATAGTGAATGATAATCGCCTGTATCGTTCACATAAAAAACACAATTCCCTGTGGTGTAATGGTAGCACAGTACGCTGTTAACGTTCTAGTTTTGGTTCGAGTCCAGACGGGGAAGCCAGAAAACTTATAGTACGGATTATTTAACCGATTATCTAGTCAAGCCCTCAACAAATTATTTTAAAATCTAATGTTGATTGATATTTACGAAAATCCTTTTTATCAAAAGTCAGAAACTTTTTAAATCCCATTAACTTTATAATAGCAAGTGATGTTGCATCGGTAAAACTCAAATTTTTGCTTTTATCCGACTTAAATACTGACCAGGCCAAATTCATGATATCTTCATCAAGATAAATTATTGAGACTTTCTTTTTAATATCTTCTCCTAATTCCATAGCCTCACTCTTACCGACCTTTTGAGACACAACGGTGATTACCTCACTAAAAATGAAGTTGGTAATGCTTAGTTCTTCAAATCCTCCAATACTTTTAAATATCTCCATCGCTGGTAAATGAGTTGAGTCGTCAGTATTAGTCAGAGATATAAAAAAATTGCTGTCGGCAAATAATTTACTTACCATCACCATAAAGATATTTATCAAGATTTGTAGCAAGATCGAAAGGAAGATCTTTCTTTTTCGCACTCTTCTGAATTTTTTTCAATATTTTTAGAGTTTCTTTAAAGGAGTCTTTTTTTGCCTTTGTTTTGGGATGTATCTTGGACTTTAAATCCTTATTGTTATCAATAATTTCTGCAGGAATAACGTAAACTTTCCTCTTGCCAAATTTAGTTACAGTAAAAATCTCTTTCCCAACTGAAACCCTGTCCACAACCTCAGCCAGATTGTCTCGAAAGTATTTTACACTTGCTTCATTAATAGTCATAGCCAATCATACGATATTTGTACATTTTGTAAAGTTTGTACAAAATTTACTCAATAAAGAATTAATTCAAAGAAAGGTTATCTGATGTGATTGTTTTTATATGCTCTGCCTTCATATCTTTTATGTATTGTGCTACTTTCTCTTCATGCCCAATAAAATCATGATCACAATTTTCGATCAAACGTCCTTCTGTTTGGATGTTTTCTGATCTCAATAAATCCAACGCCTCCTCAACAGGTAAAACGGTATAATGATCCTGATCACCTACTATAGCAAGAATTGGAACTTTGATTTGATGGAATAACTCTAGTTTCTTTATTAAGGTAATAAACTAGTACTTGATCCCTTTGCTGGTGCATATAAACCATAAAGATCAATACCATCTAGAGTCTGGGTATAAACAATTTCTGCCCTAGTATATTGTTCATTAAAAACTTTAACTGCTTCCTGGGCTGAATGTAGTTTAAAAACCTTTTCATGATATCTAGTGTATGGGTCAATAGCATTTATAGCTTCTCTCAATACTCAAATTCTTGAGAATACTCTTTCATTTATTTCCGAGCAGATTTTGCTGAAGATCATTTTTGATCCAGTAAAATATGACCGGGTGTTTATTACCTGTTAAATGGGTTATACTAGCTCTCATGAAAGCAAAAATCACTATAAAGCATTATCATGATGTTATATGGGGGGACTATGATATTTCCAGAGCTGAGTTTGAAGATATTCTCAACGGTAAAAAAGAAAATGGATGGTTAAATCAGGAGTGGGCACTGCGTCGAGTTATTGAGAATGTTGATTATTATACTTTGATTGAATCGGTTCCATTGGAGCTTATTGCAAAACACTGGGACAAAATCAAACCAAAAATCTATAATAAACAAATAATTGATGGCCTTGAATACATATTACGAAAATATCCTATATCCCCTTCAGGATAAAGTTCTTCGTTTGTTTGAAGAAGCAGGCATAAATTTTTATTTGACAGGAGGGACTGCTCTATCCAGAGCCTACTTTCATCATAGGTATTCTGATGACCTTGATTTTTTTATAAATAACGACCCTGACTTTATCCGGCATACAGAACAAGCATTACAGATTTTAAACAACTTTAAGATAAAGATTACTATCCGGAGTGAATCTATTGTTTCTATAATCATTGATGAAAGTTTAAAGATTGATTTTGTCAATGACGTGAGTTTTTATTCTGGAAATACACAGATAACAGAGATTTTTAACAAAACCGATAATATTCAAAATATCCTATCCAATAAGGTATCAGCACTTATTGGAAGGGATGAACCGAAACAGAAAAAATTTGAGGAAGATATCAAGAGAATAATTAGTGATATCCTTAATCAAAATGAGCCTTACATTTAATAAATCCGCTTTAAACCAACAGGCGTGTTTAAACTAATTGTTTTATTGACAATTTCTTACAGAAATCTGATTTTTTAATGTTTCGGTGTTTTCATAACTGCCTGTTTCTTTGATTTCCTGATTTGCACTTACCGCAAAACACTTGGCAGAAATAATTGGAACACCAGAGCCTTCTTGAATAAAACCCACGTACCAGGTAGAACTAGCTTTGTCGTATTCTGATTTTATCGAACGAGGAGGTAAATTATCAGAAGGATATTCAGTAAGGGATGGGTATTTTGCTTGTATCAAACTAACAGCAATTGATTCTGTTAACTCATTGTTCATTGTTGGGATATCTGCAATATTATTAACAGTTCCAAGAATCAAATACCATCTGTCTCCTTTTTTTTCAACATTAATTTGATCGACAAAAGTTTTGTCTTCGTTCTCGATCTCGAATGTACCAAAGTATGGATTTCCTGATTCTTTGTAGATTAAAGTGTAATTTCGGAGTTCTTTGTTTTTTGCCTGGTTTATTTTAGATTCAATCTCGTTGTCAGCTTTATGGTCATCTGGAATTAAACTTTTTACGTCTTCATAATTAGATTGTTGAATAGCTACAATATAGGCTCCTGCTATTGCCTCTTTTGTTGGAAATTTGGAATTTGAGCTAAATGTATTCATTACAAATACAGTGAGGAGTATTGTAATGATGATTGAAAATATGCAACTCATTGCAAGGAGAATATTTCGCTTTGTCATTTTCATAGTATATATTACTAAAAAATCATGAAGTAATGAATATGTGCTTTAGTCAATAGTTGATTGCATACCAAAGCGATCATTTACTACAATTCAATCCTCACCACCTTCACATACAAACACATACTCAACTATTCGTTATTTTTCTTCTTGTTTACATCTCTGCATGAAACTTCACCATAACATGTTCTACTATCTCTGCCAGTTTCTGTAGCCTGGCGCGTTCTATATGCTCTTCGACTGTATGCGTTCCAACCACACCATCTCCGAGACAAAACGTCTCAATTCCTGAAGCGTTAAGAAATCCCGCGTCACTTCCGCTCGTTGTGGCTGTTGGCGCAAGGGTGATGCCCAGTGATGAATATATGGCCTGCAATCGTGTATACGCGGGAGACTCTTGAGAAAGTTCATACCCGAATGTGTAAGGTATCCATCGGAATTTGACTCCTACCCTGTGCGCATTCCCTAATTCTGTTATAATCGAAACTATCTGATCTTTTATTCGTTTATAACCGTCGATTGAGGAACTTCTCAGGTCTCCTTCCAGCACAAGCTTTGAAGGAACGGTATTCGTCGCGTCACCGCCTGTTATCTTACCAATATTAAAGGTCGATTGCGGATCAATTCTTCCCAGAGTCAGCTCATTCCCCAGCCTACAAAACACCTCAAGAACATTTGTCCCATCCTCAGGTCTGCTCGCGTGGGAGGACTTGCCGGTAAGTGTCAGTACAAAGTCCTCAATTGTCGACGCTTTCGTCACTACCCATTCAAGCGAGCCTTTTCCCCCGTCAAATACAAAACCTGTTTTGGACTCCAGTCTCGACACATCAAATAAACGTATGCCGGAGTCAGTTTCTTCACGTACCGAGAAAAGCAGCTCGATATTTGGGCTAACTCCTGAGTCGAGGAGCTTTTTGACGGTGAAAAGTATTGTTGCGAGAGAGATTTTATTATCGCCCCCCATGATGGTGGAACCAGCGGAGTGGAGAACGCCATCCTCTTCAATAACTTCAATTCCCCGACCTGGCTCTACAGTATCCATGTGTGCGCAAAAAAGTACTGGATTTTCTCCAGACCCGACCCGGCAGTAGACCATGCCATGGGCATCAAGCTCAGGCTCCAGCCCCATTCCACGCAGGAAATCAAGTATATACGTGGCAACATCAGACTCTTCCCCTGAAGGAGAGTCAATATGCGCCAGTGTTTTGAAGAGATTTATTAAGTCATTCATGATTGAGTTATTCCAAAGGTATCACACTCCATTAAGGATATATAAAGTCCAAACATAAGCCTGCAGGTGGTCAAGTACTTTGTGTGTTACCTTCATAAGTGAATTAAACCAGAAATGCCAGTGTGGCACAAACAAACCAGAATGTATTACAGGAAGTGTGAAATTGTAACAAATATTACAATTGTGGAAGAGAGCTGGTTCCTACTGTTTTGCAACTAATGCCAGCCTGCTTATACATACTCTGATACAAACTCATACGTCATATAGCCGGTATGATCTTTCTGGACAATACAAATATTCACCTCCGGCCAAGTATTCTCAAGGGTATTAATCTCTTCCAGGGTAAACCATCTAATATTTTTTTCTAAATTCATAGCCTTCTTCTGTGACTCCGATATGTTAACTACATAGATAGCAAAAGCGTCGTCAAATAATGTATCTCCTTTGCTGGTTTTAACGGTTTTAAGATGAAGAGAAATAAAGGAAAAACTCTCTGAATCTAACTCTAACCCAGTATTTTCAAAGAAACTTCTCGTCAGTGCAGAATTCACAGTTTCTCCAAACCTCGGTTTTCCACTTGGAAGGTTATAAAAATTACTCGCTTCAGTCAGGTGAGCCTTTAGCAAATATTCACCTTCACTCAGAGCAATGAACCCGAAAAAGAATGTCTTAAAACCTGTATCTTCCAGATTAGATAAATCAAAGCACGTAATCCGCTTAACGCCTCCAGCGGTTATGTAGTAGAAACCATCTTTCTTCTCAACACAATCGTTATTGATCAATTGCTTTAGATGAAAAAGCACATTGTCGTCATAGGTATATCCAGAGGTTAACGTCGAATACTTTTGCTTATTCTTTTTAAGCAATCTGTGTAAAAGAATCTTCTGAACCCTGTGCATGTAAGATTATATCTATAATTAGAGTACTGTACTACTCTAGAAGATAAAATTTCCTCACGGTACACTCCTGGAGAAAGGTAAAAAATACTATGAACTACAAAGGCATACTCATCGAAGAGAGTCTAGCTAACCCTAATATCCTCGATGATTTCAAGATACTAGCCACAAAAATCTATCCAGTAACTTCTAGTCATAAAACTCCCTGGCTGACGCAATGGACGCTTCACACAGTAGAAGTACCTGAGAAAGATGCGGAACGACTCGCGGAAAAGCTCACTACGAGCTTTGACAAGCAACATCCGCACTCCTGGTACGCGGATTATAAAAACGAGCGATATCACTTCATTATTTTTCAGAACAAAGTCTTCAAAGTTGAACTGGCAAAACCCACGCTATACAAGGAAGTAAAGGAATACGGTCTGTCTATCGGCATACCACAACATCAGCTTGATTTTTAAAAGATTAGTGGTTAGTCACCTCCTCCTATTCCCCACCTGCAACTCTTCCGGAAGGTTTTCAAAACAGAGTAGGGGACAGTGATTGTTAACCCAATCCGTAGCGATATTGTACACACTGGCATACACAATGTCTGCTTCTCCAAACCTCGGGTCTTCTCGATGAAAACCAGGCTCTTGAGCGTTTTTCCTGACGAACGCTTCTTCCCGTGCTAAGATTCTTTTAAGCATAGAAAAATCCCAGTCCCAGAAAAGAATTAAAAAACTCTACAATATCCTTCTCCCAAATAAATGTGATCACAAGTGCCGGTACAAGGAACACTCCGAGAGGAACTGGAGATTTCCGGGAAATTACACGAAGAGCTACCAGTGATAAAGCGATTGTACTCCCACCCACATACGCTATCAGTATCGCATACAGCAAAGAAGGCCAGCCAAGCATTAGCCCCATGAGCAAACCAAGATACACATCCCCAAATCCAATCCCTTTTCCTCTGGTAACTATGAATTGCGCAAGGAAAAAAAACGTGCCGAGTACTGAAGCTGTAATAAGGGCAACAAATGAATCAGCTCCCCACACAACCTGATATATACATGCAAGGATAATTGCCAGGAAAGAAAAAAAATTCGGTATCTCAAGAAACCTGATATCACTTACAAAGATTCCAGGCAAAAGTATTCCCAGCAACGCGATCACCACACCTTCAAAAGAAACTCCGAACCAGGCGACTACTCCAGCCACTATCAAACCGGAAAGTAACTCAACAAGGGGATATTGCAGAGAAATACGACTGCCACAATGACGACACTTCCCCCTCAAATGCAGGTAACTAATAACAGGGATCAATTCTTTCCAGCCAAGCTGATGATCGCAGTGAGGGCATCTACTTCTTCCTGAGAACCAGGGTTCATCATCGTGGATACGCAGTATAAGTACATTTAAAAAACTGCCAAGTACTACCCCGATACTACAGGCAACACTAATGATATACAGATCAAGAAACATAGTTGCAATTTAAAACTTATACGGTTTCATGGCAAAATATCGCACCTTCTCGTTGAATAACCTGCACACTGCAGGATACGAATCTATTTCAAAGGAAATGGTAATGTCATTAAGCGTTTTTGGGTTGAGACTCAAGAGATATTGAGCATAAAATGTATGATGAAGCTTTTCAAGGAGCAGCTCAGGAGTATCAAGAAGACTTCTGTGCCCGTTAATCTGTGGTACTTTAATTCTGAACTCCTCTTCAAGAAGCCTGATCATGTACGCAGCCCCAAAAAAATCCTCGTACGTTCGTTTCGGGCGGGGAAGTGTCAGGTTATGAAGCCGGTATGTCCCAACACATACAAAAATGATTTCATCAAAACCTTCTTCCACCAGATAATCAATCGTTCTCCTGGCATTTACAAACGAAGCAGTAATCAGCTCTGCTCCAGTATTCGCAAATGTATCAAGCACTCGTGTGGTGTTACTTGTCAGGAGGATAATATGTGAATTATCATAGACATAACGTTTCATATAGTAAGGTGAGTTACCCGCATCCCACCCGCGTATCTTCTTACCACCATTCTCTCCGGCAAGTACAGCATCTGGCAGGTTTTTTTTCAGTACAGCCGCCTGAACCATCTCCTTTGCTGGAATAACTGAAGCCGCACCCTGCGAAAGAGCGACCGCAATTGTTGATGAAGCCCGCAAGGTATCGACCAGAATCACAACAGGCTTTTTACCCGTCAATTGAATCTTCTCATTGCTCCATATCATTGAAATTGAAGGTGTCATTTTTTAAGGCCAAGTTTTTCAAACATATCTATATTCTCATCATCATCGGCTACGTCCTCATTAGTAATAACCTGAGGAGTACGCTTCGACCCGATAGGAAAAACCGCGGTGAAAACCGAACCCTTACCTAGTTTGGACTTAATTTTCAAATCACCTCCCAGCACCTCAAGTATACCTTTCACTACATACAAACCCAAACCAGTGCCTCCTGGGCGCACGACAAACCCTTCGTTATCAACATACTGATCTACTCGATAAAACTTCCTGCCAAGTTTATGCATAGCTTCTTTCGGGATGCCAATACCTGTATCTTTCACGACCAGGGATACATGCTGCTTCGCAGGTTTAAGGAATACGTGCACATGTCCTGTATGAGTGTATTTGACCGCATTACTGACAAGATTATTTATAACCTCAAGGACACGATTCCTATCAGAAACAATAAGTGGTACCGGCTTATCCGGTTTAATATAAGAAACTTCCAGGCCTTTAAGATCAGCGTCTTTTTTATGTGCCGCGATAGCATAATCGACAATCTCTTCCAGATTAATCTCAGTCATTTGCAGGTCAACTTTATGATTATCAACATGAGAAGTAGACAACATTGTTTCTATCAGTTCGGATTCTTTGATTATTGAGTTAAAGGCTTTCTCAGATTTGTCAAGAATATACTCTTTCTCGATGCTGGAAGAGTTTCGTAATTTAGAAATCAGTAATTCCAGCATTCCTTTTGATATAGAAATTGGTGTTCTGAGCTCGTGCCCCATTATTCCCATCATATCACGCTCCTGTTGGTACTTTTCCTGGAGTTCTTTTGTTACAGCGTTGACTTTGTCCTGGAGATTTGAAGCAAAATTCATAATCTCATCATATAAAATTGACCGCTGCAGGGCATAGGTTAGTGATAGCATCATATTTTCTATTAAATTAATGTCCTGTATTGAATAGCCGGATCCTGATATTTTACTTCCAATAAAGATATATCCAAGTATTTTCTGCTTAAACAGAATTGGTGCACTGAGAGCTATTCTATATTCATCTAAATAACTCAAAAACTGTTTAAATGCATAACTGTTATTAGCTTCCTGATTCATCCATAGTTCTTCTGTGATCAGAACACCTTCTTGTTTTATTACCAACTCATCTTTTAAAATTTCTATAGGGAGGTCATGAATAAAGCTATGTTGAGATTCTCCAGGCGATGAATAGATAACCGTTGGCGTAACTACCTCGTTACGATTTCTAAAGGATACGCATACTATTTTTGTATATCTAATTTTTTTCCTGAGTATTTCATCAAAGAGTGATACAATATCGGTTTTGTCAAAGGTATCACCAACTCGTTTGTTAAATTCCAGACTTGCATGCTCATAGTCAAGTTCTGGATTAATGAAGCGCAAGTTTATTTGCTCAAATAATTCTTTAAATAAATAAGCAAATAGTAAAGCAATAATAATTCCATACAGCAAAGCCTTTTCAGTAAAAACTCCTCCAAATAGTTCGCTCTCAATCAGATAGATTGTATAGAAGCTTGCATAAAGAGTTAATGCCAGAGCAAGTATTATAATCGACTTTCTCATAAGAAGTTGTAAAGATAAAAATCGATAACGGAATATGGAGTAATAAATCCCGATGATTGCAAAGATTGGGGTAAACGGTGCAAGATAATGCAGGTTTTGATTTCCCAGCAACTGGAAAACAAAACCTACCAAAATGCCTAATGTTAATGATATTGATAGACCTATAAAAATATATTTAAGTTGTTCACGATGTATGCCTTTTGAATGTATATATCCGCGAATAAAATTTGCGGCTACAATAAATAGGTAAGATAAAGCAATAGCACCATATAATGCAAACCATTGACCAAACACAGCGGATTCACTTCCCTTCTCGCTTCTTAAAACTGCTTCAACAATAATGGTGTCAGTTGCATGAATAAGTACTGCTAAACCAATATAAACGATGGTAAAGAGCATAACACTGCGTTTTTCATTATTGAATAGATCATTATACTTGAAGCTGAATAATACAAGAAATTGCATACTCAACAAACTTACACTATACGAAAGCCTTGTAAAAAACTCGACAACCTCCTTGTCAAAAGATAAGTGATTTATGATTGAGGATGCAGTCCAGATTCCGGAAAGAAACATAGCTGAAGCTAAATAGAACTTCCCCGGCGCCTTATCTTTTCGCCAAAAAACTAAGAAAGACAAGGTAAAAAGAAATCCAGTTATACATAACAAGACCAATGAATGAAAATCCATGTTTCAATATACCATATATGCATGGTATTTAAAGTTGAGTTCGTTGATTTAATTTTTCTGCAATAACTATTGCTGCATTAGAGTACTGAAGTAGATGTTTGCTGAATTCTTGCGCATTTCTTTGATACATTGGATTTACTAGTAAAGAAGTAAGTGCCTCTCTGAAAATGTCAATTGATAAAGTCTTTGCAGATAGTTTTTTCCCGACTTTTAAACGTTCTATAGCATCTAAGTTCCACTCCTGTTCTCCTTGATGAGGAATTCCGAGAATAGGTACTCCTTTTTGGAGTGCATGGTAAAGCGACCCTCGCCCCCCATGAATGATACTAACCTGGCAGTTTTTAGAAAGTATTGCTTCAGCAGGTATATAATCAGTAATAATAAAATGTTTTGGGAATTGAATATCTGGTATAGGATGCTTATGTGCAGTGGTTGCGACAACTATGGTTTCATCATCATCTTCAAACAT
>JBMCLJ010000042.1:0-11544 GCA_048615375.1 Candidatus Dojkabacteria bacterium
ACAGGGGAACTACGATTTGTGAGATCTGGAGTTTTTGACAACACACTTAAGACCCTTATAAGGGAAATTCTTAGAATTGAATCCAGTCCAGACTCCCAAAACTTACATCCCTCTGCTGCATTTCAAGTGCTGGAAGCGTTAATTCCTCAAGAGCATAGACAAACAGACATCCAGGTATTAAGACAAAGAGAAGAAGCTCTGAGAGTAGAACTTAGAACAAGATTGTATGCCTACCAGATTGGATGGACCAGTATATGAACAACACAAAGTGGTTATAAACAACAAAGCAATACCAGATGCAGAAGTATTTGATAGCCTGACAATTGCACGAAATTTTACTACTCAAGGACTAGAGATTGTGTTTCATTTTGGTAACTTCAGATTCACTGTTCAGTTAGACAACAATTATAGCAACATGACATTTCCAGATATTTTTCCTGCATTACCTGAGCTTTCTGCTGGATGGTGGAACGTTTTAATTCTATCAACTATTCATCAGGTTCTCACAATGAGGAGAGATATTCTTGAGGGAGAGCAGACTCACACTCTTGAACACCAAGTAGAACCTGAACCAGATAAAGCAAAAGGCGGTACGATCAGAGGTCCGCTTGGGCTAGCAAAAATCGGGCCAAGAGTCCTTTCACCCGGGCATTTGTTTAGCGACTTACAAGCCTTAATATGCTGGATTTTTTTTAAAGTAGATCTACCCTGGGTTGTAAATAAAGATTGGGAAGAGGGTACGAATTTTAAAACGTATAATGCAGGTAGTGTTCATGTGTTACAAGCCTTGAGAACTCTCTTTCCAGATACCATAAAAGTCGACCCAAATGGTAAAACCATCACAACGCATCATCCATATTATCAGACAGCATTAGATACCCAAAAATCCAGACTACTTGCACGAAGAGTCAAAAAAAACCAAGTGCAATCTCCTCCCGCATCAAATACTATAGGAGCTAGTATTCAAGCACAGGATGAAGAAAATGCGGGTGAGTTATCAATCCTGCGTCTAATGTATATACTTGAGTCATGCCGGGAAGAAATAATTACACATATCAAAACAAATTCACGAACCTTAACCCATGAATTTAATTATCCGGAGTGGCTGACTGGAGGAGAATAGCCTATGAAACTTATGGCTGCGTATCACCTTGAGCATTTAGGATTTATACCCCAGATACATATGTTCTCTAAATGGTCTGCCATGGGGCAGATACTCTTGATGAATTGATTTACTACACTCAGGACCGGATTTTCCAACTACCGAAGTGCTTTCAATCTCCTCGTACACGATAGCAGGCACATCAATCTTGTCTCCATTATCGAGAACAATTGTAAACGACCATCCAATGTATCTATTGTTGCCCACCGGAATATCTGAGTCGTACTGCAACACGCATCCTCCCTGGTACTCTTTAATCCCTTCCGCTAATGCAGTCGAATGTCCGTAACCGAAATAAAGTGGTACACAAGCAAGAAGTATAAACAAAAGTCCCCAGCCACCCCTGGTAAGACTGTGGGGGATTTTTGAATGTGTAGAATGTTTCGCTTCATTATCTCCTTTGTGGTTATTAAACCCGGACTTAACGCATAACCACGCGATATACACCAATCCCACGATAATAAAGATATGTGAGAAAATAGTTATCACCAAAAAATAACTGTAGCTACTTCTCGTTGGTATCAACGCTTCAAACACCATGAGATACATCACAGATACCAGCACAAGTGATACAAAGAAAGAAATACCCAGAAATACTCTTATTTTATGAAACATCTTTTTACCACTGCATCATAAACAGATTGTTAAAATATGCAAATTGAATAATCTCAAGATAGTACTATTAAAATCACCGGAAGTTCCTCACTTCGCGGTTGTAAATCTGCAGTAAAATCATATTCTGTATGGTATTTGCTTCGTCAATCTCTGCCCGTAAATCATCAGGAAAGTACCTGCTACTCTCAAGCACTTCACTGGTAATAAACCTTGTTTCTATTGAACCATCGACTTGGGCTCCGACACCAGATTGAGCTCATACTCACTGCCAATAATAAATCCCCATTCTCCAAACGAGGGAACATTACTATGCATTGGAGAGGTATGGTTAAATACTTCCTTAATAGTCGCGTTAATTGTCCAAAAGGACTCCCGGGTGAAGAATGGTGAAGTTGCCTGCGTCACGAACATACCGTCAGCTGAAAGATTCTTTTTCACAAGCTCGTAAAACTCTTTTGTATAGAGATTAGCCAGAGACTCATTATTCGGATCGGGGAAGTCAATAATAATCCCCTGATAAAGAGCTGTATTCTCGCGAAGGTACTTGACAGCGTCCTGGTTTATGACAGTAACTTTATCATGCTTGAGCGCGTTTTGATTCAGTGCGGTTACAAGCTCGTGTTCTTTCGCCAGATTTGTTATTGCTGCATCAATATCGACAACAACAATCTCGCTCACGTCGACATATTTTAAAACTTCTCGCACCGCGAGCCCATCTCCCCCTCCGAGCACGAGCATCCGTTCTGTATGAGGAAGACCAGTCATAAGAGGGTGGACAAGCATTTCGTGGTAACGATACTCATCTAGTGAACTAAACTGCAGATTCCGATCAAGATAGAGACGAACGTCGTCCCGGTGTTTGGTAAGCACTATATTTTGGTATATTGATTGCTCGGAATGTACAACTTCGTCGGTATACAGTTTATGCTCAAGACGAACGGCAACAGAACTTGAATATGTCAGTAATAAAACTATCAGAAGTAAAGAAACAGACTGAAGTCCTATAAATAACTTTTTAAACCTGCTCACTTCATAGAAAAACACCAGGAGGATGACTGCAATTACAAGATTCAAGAAACCAACAAGCAGAGCGCTTTTTATCACTCCAAGGTACGGAAGTAAAATAAATGGGAAGGCCAGAGAGGCCAGTAACGCTCCAATATAATCTAAAGTGAGCACATTTGACAAACTTTTGCCTCCTTTAAATTTTTTATCCAGAATATCTACGAGCAAGGGGATTTCAAAACCAATAAGGACTCCGATTATGAGAACAAGGCTAACAAAAAAAGTCATGAAGAGCTGGTTATAAAATCCGAAGACATAGTACAGTGCCAGGCCTGATAGACCGCCAATCACTGAAAGTAGTATTTCAACGAGTATAAACGCCTCTATATATCGTCCCTTAACATATCTGACAAGAAATGAGCCAAGCCCCATCCCGAAAAGATATATTCCAATAGTAAGAGAAAACTGAACAATACTATTACCCATAAGATACGACGCGGCTGAGGCAATTATAAGTTCATAGATAATCCCGCCTATGGCAACGATGACACACGCGAGTAGAACACCTGCTTTCTGAAACATTAGATTATTGCTGCTGCGATAATAATACCAATAGCAATGCTTAGCCCGGCGATTAATACACCAAAGGCTACATTTTGATCCTCCACCAGTTCTTTATGAAGATTAAGTTTGAAAATTTTATCAAATGAAATAACCGTTATAATAAGTATAAGAATGCCAACGGTCGCGTAGAATACTGATTCAAAAAGAATTTTAAATTCGGTGGTCAGGAAATCCATAGGCTATTGTATCAAAAATTCTATTTTCCACCAGAACCACCGCCAGTAAAAGACCTGCCCCAGATACCACGAGTAGAGTTCCTACAGTTACGATCTGTAGGTGTAGGAGTCAGAAGAGAGCTACCAGTCCCGGACGTAGCAGGAGGAGCCGGTTCACAACGAGAAGCAAATATGCCCGGTATGAACGAAAATATACACAAAAATAGACCCATAAATATAGAAATAAACACACAAACTCCGCCACGCTTTCTGTCGCTTTTTTTAACTGGAATTGCATTTTGGATTTTACCTGAAGTGCTTTGATCAAGCCTGAATCCTTCAAGAATTTCGTTTTCCGGAATCGTTACTTTCTTATAGAGTTCTGTATCCACTTCGTCCCGTTCTTCAGTGTAATACATATTCTGGTACACACCTTCCCGGATGTGAACGGTATCAGGGACTTTAATCAAATAGGGAAATTCTCCACCTGCCTGTTGCAGTCTGGACTCGTATGATTCATCAACCTTGAGCCTGGAGGTAATCTCAGCCTGTTCCTGAGAGCTCACGGGAATATAGAGGTAGTACTTCTTATCATAAAAATCGTACTCAAGCATATGAGTCCCTTGAGTAGAATGTAAAATCCATTCTTCTGTCATCCAGCTTTCGTCTATCCCGCTGTAGGCAAGGAAGCCGATAATTGTATAATGAATACCTCTGATATGACCGTTTTTGCCTATAGTGAACGATGATAGCGGCATTATTTTCGGATTTTGTCCTGTTGTTACAAAGCTGTTGTCCTCAATATTTACCGCCACCCCACAGGATGGACAGATGTATGACCGGCTTTTAAAGTACGCCAGTTTATACAGCTTGGAGCACGAAGGACAATGATGTGTCATTGCAGCATTATAATCGAAACTGCTGTATAATTCGATAATGTCTCCTGTCTATCAGCAGCCTGAACAGTTAAACATCCTTATCGCGAATCAGGAGATACCTCTTGAAAAATACAGTGTGATTAAAGAGTATTCAAGTGAAAAGAATGGCGCTGTTTTTACTTTTAGAATCATCGGTGAGAGTCATTACATTTCTGTGGCTTGTGAGCACTTCGAACTCCACGAGCTTCTCGCGTGTGTGCAGACGCCAGCTGGATTTGAAGGTTGCTCGAGGCTTTTGGGTGATAAGACAGAGTTTCGTTATGTTAATCAAGAGCAAAAGTATAGTTTTTCTCTGCAACGAATTGAAGGAGTTTGTGACAATAATGAGCCTCACGTTGATTCTGACCATGCAATTACGTGGAAATTTCAGGATCCTCTGCAACAAGACAATGAGCTCCAGACTACAATTTCCTGGAATTACGATGAAAGTAAATACACGTTTACCTGGCACACACTTCACACCTATCACACACATTCAGGTCTTGTGACGATCGTAACCAAAAGCTCAATCACACTCCAATCCTAAAACCTACCTGATTGTATAATTTGTTACATTTTACTTGCAAATATTACATATTGCGTATATACTGCGGGTTAGGATTTGGCTATGGCAGATAAAATAGACCTTGAGGATTCAAACCCACAAAAAAAACTTCTACATTCTATTCAACAGTATTTTTTAAATATTTCCTTACCTCATGAAAGTAATTATTCAGAACTGCAGCATCCACTTTCCCCTCATAGAATAAACTTACAACAGGTATTAGGAGCTTTGTATCATGTGCTCGGTTGGCATGAAGAGATTCGCGTTGAAGACTTGAACATGGAGCATAAACTTCAAAAGATTCTGCAACAATCTGTCATTTTTGCAAAAGCATATAGTTTACTTCTCAACTTAAGATCACATTATACCAGTGAAACAGATAAGCATACAATATCTTTAGAGCACCCCTATGAACTTATAATGATGGCCATGAGTGCTCCCTGGTCATGTAAAAGCTGGTATCCTCTTAGTCACGGAATATGCCCATCCGTCCTTAATGAAGTTCTTAACCTGTCAATTCATTCTAATGGAGGAAATGTCAACGCTCATGGTTACAATATGTTTATGGGGTTAAAAGTTATTCCATTATTTGACCCACAGAATCCAGATCCATATGATATATTCCGCATAAACAATCCTGTGCTTTATGAAGGGGTGATTTTTCCAATACCCGTTACTTCGCCTCAAATGCATGCATTAGCTCTAGGTAAATAAAACCTCATTCCTCATTCACGGTAGCCGATCTAAAACCTTATACGCGTCGACATACCTGTCAGTACTGTTAAGTAACACCACGATGTATTGTCTGCCGCTCTTTTCTATAAGTAGCATGAGGTTCTGACCGGCGGCAGTAGTGGTGCCTGTCTTGCCCGCGAGAACTCCTGGAGTCTTAAGACGAAGTAAATCATTCGTATTAATAACATCAAATTGTTCACCGGATTTTACATCAGCAATTTTTAATTCAATAGTGCCGGCGGATTCCCGTAACGCTTCATTATGAAAAAAACGCTTCGCGAGGACTATAAGATCCCGTGCAGATGAATAATTATTACCATTATCATCATAGCCTGCAGGATTTGAAAATTGCGTATCCTCGAGCCCCAATGCATCTGCATACTCGTTCATTAATTGTATCGTTTCCTCAACATTATTTAACGCATACACGCTTTGATTACTACTTGCGATGACTGCTGCCTTTAAAAGATCTTCATTGATAAATTCCTGTCCTTCCTCCAGTTCGAGCGCGCTCCCTTCCTTTTCTTCAGCTTCAGCACTTATAATCGTAGAATCACCTAATTCCTTAGTATCATAGAGTATTTTTGTACTGGCCAGTTTTGTCAGACTCGCGATAAGAGTTTGCTTATCCGCGTCTTTGGAAAAAATCTCCTGGTTAGCAGTGGCATCAAAAATAACCATTGACTGAGCATCATAGTCGTCTTGCTGCGGAAAAGATGCGACGGCAGGAGAGTACGGCAGTAACTCCTCCAGTTGACCATAAGCCAGATTCTCATCGTTTATTTTCTCCAAAGTGGCCGTCTCAACAAAAGGTTCTTTATACGTTAGTACCTGCACGCCGATATACACTCCCAATGAAGCGAGCAGAGTTACGATAAGCGTCAATAAAAACGTAATAATCCTCTGGTTAAGGCTCTTTTCAAACACAGAATCTTCATAGAGTTCCTGAGCTGAATGTTTCTCTACTTCACTGTACACAGATTCCTGTGACACATCAGCAAAATCTTTATCATGCACTTTTTCTTTTTCCTCGGGCACGCAGTATTTTTACAGAAAGTGTTGCAATAAACAATGCCAGTACCTTCATTAGACAATTCTACCAAAATCATCCATAATACCAGCATAGGAAATACGTAGTAGCGGTCAAAGAAAAAACGACCGCGCATCTACGATACCATTAAACCAGAAAAATCATCATTCATAGATTACATAATTTTTAGAATTACCGGTAGAATTGACATATGAAACAATTTTTTACAGGAATAAAACCAACAGGATCTCCTCACATTGGCAATTATATTGGCATGATCCACAACGCGAAAGTGCAGGCGGAAGGGAATAAAGCGTTCTTCGGAGTTGTTGATCTCCACGCTATTACTGTCGACTGGGAACCGGAAGAACTCAAAAAGCTTTCGAGAGAAATTGTAGCATTTTATCTCGCTTCTGACTTTGACCTGGATCACGCGCACTTTTTTATGCAATCAGAGAATCCTGATCACCCATACCTTGGCTGGTTACTGAACTGTGTTACTTCAATGGGTCGACTTGGAAATATGATACAGTATAAAGAAAAATCCCAGGACAAAGGAGCAGAATACGCTTCGGTAGGGTTATTTGATTATCCGGTGCTTATGGCGGCAGACATCCTACTCTATGATTCAGACATTGTGCCTGTCGGAGAGGATCAGGTACAACATGTAGAACTAACCAGGGACATCGCGAAGAAATTCAACAATATGTTTGGAGAAACATTTACATTACCTCAGGCTGTAGTCAATACGTACGGGTCAAGAGTCAAGTCTTTGCAACATCCTGAGAAAAAAATGAGTAAAAGCGACCGGGATAATGGTGGTTGTATTTTTTTATTAGATGAGCCGGAAGTCGCGGCAAAGAAGATAATGCGCTCGGTTACTGATTCAGCAGGAACTATTGAATACGATCCGGGTAACAGACCGGGGATATCCAATCTGCTCGATATTTACTCAGTCTTCAGCGGGGAGCCTATTGAAGCTCTAGTAGAAAAATACCGTGGTAAAGGCTACGGTGACTTTAAACGTGATCTGGCTGAAGTCATGAAAAGTTTCCTCACGGGATTCCAGAAACGCTACAATGCAGTCATCAGTGACCAGGCAGCGATAGACCGCATCCTCCAGGACGGACATGCAGCCGCAAAACAGATCTCTGGCAAAAAGCTTGAAGAAGTCAAAAACAAGATGGGCTTCGCGTAAAAGGATGTACTGGAAGGAATTTTATTACTCCCCTCTCAATTCAACTTCCTCCATCCATCCTCCACATCTCCAATCGTACTGATCTCATCCAGGGGTTTATCTCCTGTCCTGATGCGGAGGATGCGGGGAAAACGTACAGCGTAGCCTGACGTGTACCGTTCTGATTTCTGAATGTTTTCAAAACCTACTTCAAATATTTCCTTAGGTTCAAGCTTATAGCCCTTGACGGTTTTTTCGGTTGCAATTGTCGGTAGATAGGCGGTGTAGTGCTTGAGTTCGTCTTCTTTTATACCGGAATATACCCGCCCAATAGGGACTAACTCTGTCCTGTCATGATTCCAGACACCAAAAATGTAGTTTGAAAGGTATTTCGCGTTCTTTCCCTCACCAAACTCAGCTTCAAGTACAACTACATCAAGCGGGTCAAGCGTCTGCTTATATTTCAACCAGTGAATTCCTCGCTTACCGGATTCGTAGTGCGACGAAGGATTCTTCACGAGCAGTCCTTCACGCCCTTCTTCCTTTGACTTACGGAAAAAAGCGAGAAAAGCGTCGGAATTGGATACGACTTCTTTCGTCGAATACATGACGTCAGACCCAAAAGTCTCTTCCAGCTTATTCCTACGCTCTTGCAGAGTTAAACCAAACAACGTCTCACGATTTAAATACAGTAAATCATACGCGATATACGCGGTAGGATTATCTCGAGCCGCTTCATTGATTTTTTCCTTCCTTCCCAAACGTTTTTGCAAATCAGCAAAAGCTTTAATTTCCCCATCCTTATAAGGAACTATCTCCCCATCAACTAAAAACGGCATTTTCAAACTGAGTGGCTTCATATGCTCGACTACTTCAGGGAACTGATCGGTAACTCGCTTCAGGTCACGTGTGTAGATTTCTATTCTCCCGCCTTCACCGTGAATATGCGCTCGCATACCATCATATTTGTACTCTGCCCATACCTGATCTCCCATTCGCTTAAAAATATCTTCAACATCGACTTCAGCGGAAGCGAGCATCGCTTTGATCGGATGGAATAAACGAAACTCAATATCTTCAAAATTTTTATCCTTACATCGTACAGCTACTTCTCCAATATCACCAAGGTAAAAATTAAGATGTTTAACTTGCTTTTTATCAACATCAAACGCCTTTGCAATACCATCTTCAACACTCGCTTCCTGCACACCAATCCTCATTCTTTGCAGGAGTAATTTCGCGGCGTATTTCGCTTCAAGAGGAGTAAGTCGACTTAATAGATCAGCTATAATGAGCACCTTAACCGAACTCTTAGAGTTTTCATTCAGTAGTTCAATATATTCAGCAAGTACTAACAAAGAAATTGCATTATTCTTATCCCCTGGTGTTGCAATATCCAATCCCATGTTCAGCTCCAACTTTTCATATCTTTGCAACAAAGATTCAATTACCTCCCCTGTTTCACCAAATGCAGCGTATGCTTCACTCCATTGCTCTTTACTGATACCAAGAAGCATGCACGCGGCGTCTCGAAGCCACGCTTTTCCTACGTTGATAGTCTTTTGAATGCTTACCGGGTATACAGAGCCTGTAAGATATAAGCAAAATAATCCCAGTTCCTGATCGTTCGGAATGCTTTTTAGAGCCTGAGCGATTGTTTCTACTTTTTGTAACGAGGAAGACTCTGTACTCAGAGTTTCACAGGTTTGTGCGAATAATTTCATACTTTTTTTGCCTGGACAACTAACCGTTTATCTGACGTCCACAGAGGAGTACAGGTATACAGTGTAATGATAGGATCTTCTGTCGGGTTTTCAATCTCAACACGTTCAGGGCCTACCACTTCTATCTGGTATACCTGGTAAGTATACTCCTGACCTTGCCAGAATACCGCGAATGTATCGCCTTCCTTCACCTTATCAAGACTGAAAAACGTATTTGGTCCACTCATGTACATAAAACGGTGCGCGGTCAAGACGGTATTCCCTCCCTTGTCAGGCGTGCTGGTATTCGGTCGACGCCAGATTCCCTGTAACAATGTATGCTCTTCCTGTCCCTCATGAATTTTTGCATCAACTCCAATTTTAGGTATTACAAGAGTATTTTCAGGAGGAATTGGTTTTAGTTTACTGGCATCGATATCCGCATTTGAGAATTCCCGTGCCAGTCTGCTATCATAAGCATATCCCTTTGTTTCATCAAACTGGTGAGCGATATAGTAGTCAAAAATCGGCATCAAGGGCGTCATCAGGAAATACACGGCAATAAAGGTAAGAATGCCAAGGATAGCTTTCCTCCGCCAGTACCTGTCGGAGTTTTTGTCCCGTTCAGCCTTTTGTTGTAATAAACTTTTTCTGAAGGCACTTTTATGGGGCACTTTCTTTACTTCATGTACAGATTTATCCTTCATATCTTCTGCCAGTATTGTAGTAAATATAAAACAAGTAGTGAAGGTATGGGCTATTACAGGCTTTCAGGATTGAAGCTGCGCTTCAGTTGCTACTTTTTGAAAGTCAGTCTCATCTTCAATATCTCCAAGCACCTCCTCAATAATATCTTCCATGGTAATAAGGCCAACCACTTCTCCACTCTTGTTTTTTACTACCCCAATATGGGTCTGGTTTTCTACAAAATCTCCGTACAAATCACTGAGAATTGTATTCGGATCTACGAAAAGTACTCGTCTCATGATATCTTTTACCTGCAATTGATTCCATGAATTCTTTGGAAATTTAAGAATATCTTTGATGTAAAGAAACCCACAAATTTTATTTTCCTCGCCGATATACACCGGGAGACGCGAATAATGAGTCTGTTTAATATCTTTAATGACCGTGTTTATTGTTCTCTCTCCACTTATGGTAAACATTTCTGCATAGGGAGTCATCGCTTTCGTGACCCTGGTGTCATTAAGAGTAAATATCTTTTGAATAAATTTCTGCTCGTGAGCTTCAATACTTCCCTGACGATAGCCTAATACAGCCATAGACCGGAGCTCTGCTTCAAGTTCTCCCGCGCTGTCCTCTTTTTTCTTGAACATGGTGTTTACTATTTTACTTAACCCTTCGAATAAGATTGAAACAGGCAGGAATACCACTCCCAGAACAAACAACGGAACAGCTGCGAAACGTGCAATCTGCATAGAGTAGTTATTGGCGATGGATTTCGGGATAATTTCACCAAATGTTAATACAAACAGGGTAAGCACACCTGTGGCTGCACCCACGGCGGCATTGCCGAATGTATCAGTTACCCACATTGTCGCAAGTGCTGATGAGCCGATATTTACGATATTATTTCCCACGAGAATTGTAACCAGTAAACGATCAGGGTTTGACTTGACTTTGTAGATCAGTTTCGCACCTTTTACCCGTTTTTTCATAAGCGCGTGAATTTTAGCGTCACTCAGGGAGAAAAAAGCTATCTCAGACCCCGAAAAGAATCCAGAAAGAAATAAGGAAAGAATTAATACAAGTGGGATAAGATCCATATAGTTAAAAGGAAATTGTTAGAAATCAGCTTACGTTCATCGAACGAATTACTATAAACTAGTATGCTG
>JBMCLJ010000043.1:0-11299 GCA_048615375.1 Candidatus Dojkabacteria bacterium
TCATTGGACTCATTCTGGTTGTATTCTTCGTCTGGTACGGGAGGAAAATTTAGATTGAGCCACAGGGTAAGTTCCAGCTGTTCATTGAGTCGATTGTACTCTCCTTACGTGATTTAGCGGAAGGGATTATGGGTAAAAAGGGTACGCATAAATTTTTTCCGGTAGTTTTTACGTTCTTTATTGTGATCATTCTTTCTAACTGGTGGAGCTTACTCCCGTTTACCGGATCACTTGGAACCATCCACACTGTACAAGAGCGTGCTCCAGTACCAATTATAGTACTCGGCGAAGCGGAACACACTGCGCAGAATCCTGAAGCAGATACGGCTGTAGCAGCAGAGGATATAGAAGTACGTACCGATGTGCAAAACAACGAAAAAGCCAGGCAATCTGAAAGTACAGTACAATTCACTCGCGATGCAGAAATTGAAAAACCATTTTTACGATCTCCTTCTGCTGACTTGAATTTTACCTTAGCCATGGGCGTACTTTCATTTCTGATAATTCAATACGCAGGGCTAAAAGCACTGGGAATGAGGTATTTAAGCAAATTCTTCGATATCAGGGTAAAAATACCTGAAGGCCGAAAGCTCATTCTTGTACCATTTTCCTTTTTGATCAAGGTTTTTTGGCGCATCCTTGAACTTATTCTTGAGCTTGGCAGGATCATTTCTTTCGCATTTCGATTATTTGGTAACATCTTCGCTGGCGAGGTACTATTATTTGTCATTACAAGTCTTACACTATTATACACCTTTGGCTTCGCAACGCTTCCATTCCTCGGTTTAGAGATATTTGTTGGGTTTATTCAGGCAATTGTATTTATTTTTCTTACCATGGTTTTTATCAAGCTGGCTATGGACACACAGCACTGGAATCAGGAAATGATTTGTGGTAAGAATAAGTAGCATACAGTTGCTACTACTGAATATACCAAGCAAAATCGCTCTTACTTTTATTTAATATAAATATACATACATGGATTTACAGAATCTGGCAATGGCACTGGCAATCGGACTTGGAGTATTAGGACCTGGCATCGGGCTGGGATTAATCGGCTCCAAACCTTTAGAAGCTTTAGGACGAAACCCTGAAGCTGAAAATAAAATACGTACACTCATGATCCTGGCGATGGGACTTGTAGAAGCACTAGGAATTTTTGCACTTCTCGTAGCAATACTTATCAAGTTTCTGTAAGCCCGGGAATACGTAGAAAGCAATTAAAAAAGCGTTCGAGGACACGCCCATCGACCACGAAACAGAAGAAAAGCTTATCGAGAACTCATTACAAAAAGCGTAACCATGATTACCGTGTATTCAAAAATTGAACTATCAGAACCACTGAAGCAACAAATCGAAACGTACGTACGTACTACCACTGCCGGTGAAGCCACAAATCAGAAAATACACTTCAAAATTGACGCAACGATCATTTCCGGGATCCGTATTAACGTTAACTCGCACATAACAGACCTTACGCTCAACACGAGACTGGAAAAAATCCTTGGAGTCTTCTAGATTGAGCAGACGGAATTAAGCTACTACAAACATATGTCGCTATTAGAACAAATCAAACACCAAATCGCGCAACAGGATCTTACCCCGGAACGATACTCCGAAGGTGAGGTAATCTACTATGCCGATGGGATTGCTACGGGTAGTGGTCTCCAGAGTGCCGGATACTCGGAAATTGTAAAAGTATTTGAAACACAGCCTTCAAAGAATTTCGTGTATGGATTAGTATTTAATCTTGAAGAGACGCAGACAGGAATCATTATGCTTGAAGAAAGCCCGCTGGTTAAAACAGGTTCACGGGTTATCACAACAGGTCAGGTATTCCAGGCTGAAGTATCTGAGAGCTATCCTGGGAGAATGATCGATATACTTGGCAGGCCACATGATGGGCAGGGAAAAATTATCCACACAAACCCCACGCTGCAAAAAGTCGATCGAAAAGCATATGGGGTGATTGATCGCCAGTCAGTATCTGTTCCGCTCCAGACCGGCATAATCGCGGTTGACGCGCTTATGACGGTCAGATTTATCTGAAGGCTGATTTATTTGATACCGGGCAGAAACCTGCTGTCGATGTGGGACTTTCTGTTTCCCGCGTCGGCGGAAACGCGCAGATCAAAGCGATGAAGCAAGTAGCTGGGCCATTAAAGCTTAACCTGGCTCAGTTCAGGGAACTCCAGGCATTCTCGCAATTTGGTGTGGAAGTAGATAAATCGACTCAAAAGAAAATCGACTCCGGACTTCGTCTTACCGAGATACTGAAACAAGACCAGTACTCAGGCCTTCCCGTGGAAGAACAAATTGTTGCGCTGTGGGGCGTTACTCGTGGCTATGCGGATTCTACTGATAATAAACATATGCGTGCCTGGCGGGATGAGTATCTTACCTTCATGAAGGATTTCTATCCTGATATACTCAAAAAAATCCGCGAAGAACAAACAATCACTGATGATATTGAGAAAACACTCCAGGACATAACGCAATCCTTCGAATTTCACCTGGCAGAATAACGATAAGCGAAACACAATGGCACGAAATACCCGTAAAAATAGTCATGCCGGCACTACATCGAACAAACGGCATCATAACTCCCGTCAAAGGAAGACCTCTTCACGAAAACAAGCAATGAGAACCCGGAATAAAAAGATAATTCGCAAACTTAATATTATTCCCAATAAAAGCGCCGGTCAGAACTTTCTCACATCACAGCGGGTAATCAGTAAAGAAATCAATGCTCTGAACATGAGCAGAAGTGACACAATCCTGGAAATCGGTCCAGGAACTGGAAACCTTACCAAGGCACTTTGTTCTGTTACAAACCACGTAATCCTTATTGAAAAAGACAAGCGCTTTAAGCGTTCTCTATTTGAAATCGCAAAGAATTCGGCGAATACGTGCCGGATAAAAGTCATCTGGGGAGATGCAACCGATCCAGAGACACTTCAACAAATCAGGTTCACCAGGGTAATAGGCAATCTTCCGTACAACCTGACCCTTCCGATCATTTTTACCCTGCTTGAAACACAGACTTTTCATACAGGAGTATTTATTATTCAAAAAGAACTCGCTGAGCGTCTCACTGCGCGGCCTGGTCAGAGCGGGTATGGCAGGATCTCAGTGTATGTTCAATCTTTCGCGAATATTAAAGTCCTGGAAACAGTCAAACCCGGCGCGTTCAACCCCCAGCCTGCGGTAGACAGCTCTATGATGATCCTCAAGCCACACACTCAAGAATTCATCCAACCACTGAAGCAGCAGCATCAACACTACGCCGAATTCCTCAAACAATGCTTCGTAAACCGCACCCATACCCTCCCCTACTTCACCCGACCGGCATATAAAGCGAACTGGAAAGAGTTTGTAGAAGTTTTCCTGGATTCGGTTTAATTCAAGAGATATTCCTCAGGATAAAACACATCAAATGATGCAATCTTATACTCCAGTTTTTGGGCAAAATACAAGTTGGCGCAGTCAATAAACGAAATATTTTTCTTTACATATGACGTAAAGATGCTCCATACTTCTCTCTCATCTTTAAGGTCTATGTCCAGGAGCTGAATTTCAGATTCATCTAACCTCTGCACTAACTGTACTGCCATCTCCTGTGAAAATTTCCTTGACATAACAGTCACAGCTTCGTACTTGACGACCTTCAGCATACTATACTTTACAGAGTTATATTGTTTTGCTAAAGAGACTGCCCGCTCATGATTTGAATCAACTTCAATCATCATAGATAGTATGAAATCGCTATCAAGCAAGATTGACTCAACCTGGGAGTCATGAGTTTTAGTCATAAATTTCGTTATGTTCAGTGGTAATATTAGTTCTTTTCCCTGTATAAGATAATGGTTTGTCTGCAAAACTTGCGAATGAGACTTTTTTCTTAACCCTTGTGCTCAGGTATTTTCGAAGACTTTCACGAACCACCCATGATGTTGGTTTACCTTCTTGGGCTGCATACTGTTTTGCTTCGGAATACAATTTATCAGGTATATACATCTGAGTTCTCACCAGGCAATCATCTTTTTTTTGCGACTTTTTATCCATATCATATTATATGTCGTATGTCGTATGTCGTCAATTCATATCACTCCCGCCTTCTTTAACTTCCTCATAAAAAGAGGCCACGGTATAATGTAGGACGCGAGCAGTAAACCTGCAATTATTACATTCTTCCAGATCCCGAGATCATGAAGTTGCGTGGTCAGGTAATTTAACGTAAAACACGAGAATATAACCAGCCCAAAGACTTCCAGAGAGGTAACTGCAAGTAATTTAAAATGTGTTTTCTGTGCCATGATTAACAATTTTTACAGCTAATTGTTAATCTTTATTCTACACATTTTTTTAAAAAAATCTCTATAACACGGGTATATAGATATATAATGAGTATGCTGAACGTAAAGACTATAATTTTTAACAGGAAAAATTACATGCCCTCTCCTCCCTATTTTCTAAACTTTGTACTACAATTATTGCATGTCTAAAAAACTCAAGCTTCTTTCATGGAATGTTAACGGTTTGCGCGCGGTACACAGGAAAGATGCGCTCCAGCCAGTATTTGATCTCAAACCGGATATCCTCTGCCTGCAGGAAACAAAATCTTCTGAAGACCAGCTTCCAGACGAAGTACGGAACATTACTGGATATACCTCCAGCTTTTGCTCAGGAGCAAAAAAAGGTTACAGTGGGGTAGGTATCTATTCAAAGCTTGCACACAAAAATATCGCTACCTGTATTGGTGAGGAAAGATTTGACACAGAAGGGAGAGTCCAGGTCGCGGACTATGATGACTTTGTTCTCTGTAATATTTACTTTCCAAATGGCAAAGCGTCAAAAGAACGTCTTGATTTCAAAATGGACTTTTACAAAAAATTCCTGGAATATGTCAATGAACTTGTCGCACTGGGAAAAAAAGTTATCATCTGCGGCGATGTCAACACGGCGCACAAGCCTATTGACCTTGCACGACCTCAGCCTAATGAAAAAATTTCCGGGTTTTTACCCATAGAGCGTGAATGGATCGACAAACTCATTGACCACGGATTTATCGACACTTTCCGAATGTTACATCCTGAAGAGGCTGAACAATACACGTGGTGGGACATGATAACGAGAGCACGTGAAAGGAATGTCGGGTGGCGTATTGACTACTTCTTCATCAGCAGCAATCTCAAAGACAACCTGCGAGACGCTTTTATCCATCAGGAAATCATGGGTTCAGACCACTGCCCGGTCGGTATAGATCTTGAATTCTAAGAAATCTAAGGGAACAGGCTTTGCGCCTGTTCCTTATCTTTAACTCCTTATATACTATGCATTCATTACCCCTGTCTACCCTCAATCGCGCAGAGAAGCACCGCTGCGGCAACCCCCAGTCGATTATCCATGACATCTTCCGTATCAAGACTCATATCCAAATCAATTTTCTGAACAAAAGGATTAAAATGCTGTTGAAATGACCACACTTCCTTACCTCCCATGGTCGCATGAAACTTTTGAGGCACAAGATTAG
The DNA here is from genome assembly GCA_048615375.1 of Candidatus Dojkabacteria bacterium. Lineage (GTDB taxonomy): Bacteria > Patescibacteriota > Dojkabacteria > JAOAGR01 > JAOAGR01 > JBMCLJ01. Next base: position 5,534 of record JBMCLJ010000043.1, read on the forward strand.
ATAAAAACCTGCGAACCATAGCCAGTAAAGCGCTGTCCTCTTTAATCATTCCCACTTCCTGATCATTAAGATCAAGGATAGCCCACTCGTCCTGGATCATGGACTTCAAACCTTTACGTTTTAAAGCGCCAATTCTCTCTCCAGTCTGAGCATCGGTGATGTCGTACGTCGTAGAAATATCCATTATTGTTCGAGCACCAATAGTTAACAACTCAAACTGCATGTCTTCACTGGCATAGACCCGGATATCCTCCTTAAGCTTAAATCCTTTCTGGTTTACGTAAAACATTACATTACCTTCCATATCATAAATATGGAATGCAGCTCCTAACATTTTGAATATTTTCTTGCGGATAGTGTACTTTTGTTTATTGTATCTATCGTCCATAGTTGGGTTTATATTGAACGATAGATTCTACAATAAATCGTTCTCTATTCATAGCGTAAAGCTTCAATAGGGTTTAACCGGCTTGCTTTGATCGCGGGTATCGCTCCAGCAAGAAACCCGATAAGCATTGTACCAAGCACAATCATAATAATTATCGGAACTGGATACGCCATAAGGCTAAATCCCTCAAAATCCTCGAGAAATGTCCGTGAAGCGATGTAATTTATCCCAAAACCTACCACTATCGCCACTCCGGTGCCAAGAATGCCACCCCAAAATCCAATACTCGAAGCTTCCACAGCAAATAAGCTGAATACTTCACCGCTCCGCATGCCTAATGCTTTCATCAGACCAATTTCTCTAGTTCGTTCATAGACACTCATAAATAATGTATTAATAATGCCAAAAGCCGCCGCGAGAATAACCGCCGCGCTGAATAATCCCAACACCAGCTGAACCATAGTAATACTGGTGTTAAACTGCGCAATTTCATCTTCATAGGTTGCCGCGTTAAATCCCATTTCTACGATTTCTGCCTTGATATCATTGATTCTATTGTCTGACAAACCTGATTCATACGAAGCGGAGACAAAGAGAAATTCCTGATCTGCACCTTTCTGAAAAGTGCTGATATCCCGGGCTTTCTCAAAAGGAATGTAAGCGGATGTTCCAAACAGTGTATCGGCAAGCACTCCTGTTACAGAAAACTCTTCCGTTCTCATATCCCCTTCTTCATTGGTAAAAACAATTTCAATGGATTTACCCAGGGCTTGTTCAGGGTCTTCTGAAACTCCGACCAGTGAAAGATATCTATAGGGAATGAGGATTTCGTTTTCATCATCACCATTCAACAACGAACCTGCTGCCAGAGCAAAGTCGTATGGTGGCAGGAATGAACCCATCTGAATCACCCGTTTTTCTCCTGAGGAGTCAACCAGGTACTCAGGTTCGACTTGATAATTAGGGTATACTTGTGTGATACCATCAATATTCGAAATCGCTTCAATATCGTTTTGGTTAATGTTAATAAAGGTAAATTGCACGCTTTGGTTACGATCCTCTTCATATACAGGAGGTTCGCCAGCTTGTGTACCGGTGTTGAATTGCGGTGAAACACTGATGATATCCCGTGGCGAAAATGACTCAATCTGCTGAGCGACATACGCCTTGACCCCTTCACCCAGGGCAAGACTGAGTGTCAGCGTAAACGTTCCAATAAAAATTGCTAGTAGTGTTAATATAGTCCGCACGATTGAATGTCGCAGGTTACTATGCGCTGTTTTAATAATATCTCTTGCTTTCATTTTTTCTTTCCTCCTTCCATTCGCTCAATCTTCCCATCCTTGATATAAATCTTACGATTGCACAGACTGGCAAGTTCCTCATCGTGGGTGACGATGATGAGGGTAATGCCTTTTTCTTTATTTAGTTTAAATAGCAATTCAGTGATTTTTTCTCCGGTTTCAGAATCAAGGTTGCCTGTGGGTTCGTCCGCGAAAAGTACTCGTGGTTCAGTAACAATGGCTCTCGCGATACATACACGCTGCTTCTGACCACCAGAAAGGTTTGTGCCTTTATTTTTAGCTTTATCACTGAGTTCAACATCCTGCAGTGCCTGCTGTGCCTTTTGGGCTCTTGTGCTTTTATCCATTCCACGAATCTTCAGAGGCAGACTAACATTATGCAGACTGGAAAGTTGTGGTTGCATAAAAAACTGCTGGAACACAAAGCCAAACTGCTCATTCCTGAGTTTAGCGAGCTGCTTAGCATTCATGCTTTCAATAGGCTGATCCATAAATGTCACGGAACCACTTGTCGGTTTATCAAGACCGGCTATGATATGCATCAAAGTTGACTTGCCGGAGCCCGATTTACCGATAATGGCTACCGTTTCTCCCTCCTGTACCTCAAAGCTTACGCCATTCAACGCGTTAAACACATTGTCACGCTTGCCGTAGGTTTTAATCACATTCTTGACTTGTAACATAACACTTGTTATCCAAATATAATAATAGCACGTTTTAATATTTTGTAAAAACTACTTACCGATCAAGTCTCTTTATCATTTGTTCACAGCAGCTTTCTCGGCATACATAAAATATATACCGCGGCTGCGAGGCAGAATGCAGCAATCGCGCCGAAAAGCACCCGTATGGAGCGATTGAGGTGGAGCATGCATCAGGATAGTAAAATTCCTGGAAAGCCTCAAATGTCAGTTTCAATACCACTGTTTGTGAATTGATGTACAATAAAGGAATGGCACGGTGATTAAGTTCGAACGGCACTAAATCTCAATATCCTTCTTCTTAAAAGCGAACGCTCCGATACTGGCGAATAGCAGTGCTGAGACCACAAAAAATAAAAACTCAGGTGATTTAATCGCGCTGTCCGTGGTGATGTAGGTGAGATCCACATAGTGGTAGGGGGTCAAATACTTCACAAATGCCGGCACACCATCCAGCCCGCTGATAGCGTCGATAATCAAGGTAATAATTGCCAATGCAGCACCAAACGCGGTCGATTTTCCATCCCCGATAATCACACTTAATCCCTGCCCCAGAGTAAGAAATGTTAATTGAAAAAGCACACTCACGATACATACTGAGAAAAAATAATTCCATGGAATAGCTTCTTCAGTAAACAACGGAATACCAGCAATGCTTATCGCGTAAATAATCAGGTTTGTCGTGATCAGTAGTAAGATTGATACAAACATCTTTGAAAAGTAAATCGTATATCTGCCGATTGGACGAGAGAGAAGAAATGATATCGACTTATCACTAATTTCTTTTCCGGTAGAATTTACACCCAGGTATACTGCGAAAATCCCTCCCGCGAGCAACAACAAGCTTAATACCTGCGAGGAGTAAAACCCCTCCACTGTCGTTAAGCTCGTAGCGGTAGTACCAAACGCCTCCAGGATACTCTCCGGATAACTCGAAAGAAGATCTTCAAGCTGAGAAGCCTGTTCCTTGATGCTAGTAAAAAGCGCCAGCGTCATTACTGACATCAGTGCCCAGATAACTGACCAGATGATGATTATCTTTATATTCTTTTTTAATCCGAATTGAATGATAGTCAGATTCATAGTAGTTATACGTTAACTCTCGTAATACTCAAGAAACATATTCTCAAGACTTGGTTTTTTTAAATAAAAGTCGTACACATTGTGACGCACCAGGAAGTCAATCACCGGCTTGTTTTCTTCAACATAGACCATGAATTCAATACCTTTCTGTTCTGTCTTTTTTACAACTGGCAATGCGCTCAGGCCTTCGACTACTTGTGGATCTGGATTTTGTAGGGTTATGATATTTACCGCCTTGCGCAGGATATTCTCAGTAGAGTCTTCGAGAATTATTTTTGAATCTTTAATCATTATAACCCTGTCGCATACAGATTGAACTTCAGCTAAAACGTGCGATGACAGGAACACTGAACCACCCTGATCACGAACACCTTTGAGGAATTTGAGAATTTCCTGCTGGATCAGTGGGTCGAGACCAGCTGTCGGCTCATCGAGGATTACAAGCTTTGGACTGTGCATAAGGGCGTAAATCAAACCTGTTTTTTTCTTGTTTCCGAAAGATAACTTTTTGATCTGCTTGTCTACATCCAGCTTAATCACTTCAGCCATCTCGAGAGCTCGTGCATTGTAATTTTTGCCATAGAGCTGGCTGCTGTACGTGAATAATTCTTTAGGTGTCAAATACTCGTACAAGCCACCTTCTGAAGGGAAGAATCCAATGTCGCCAATGACTGAGTTTAAGTCCCGCTCCGAGTGAATCGTCTTGTCAAAAAGCGAAACCGATCCCCGATCAGGTGCGCTATACCCCATGATTAACCGCATAGTTGTAGATTTACCGGCGCCATTGGGTCCGATAAACCCAACAATTTCTCCAGGATAGACTGAAAAGGTAATATCGATCGCTCCCCTCCCCTTTCCATAGTCCTTTGTCAGGTCTTTTGTAGAAATTACTGTATTCGCCATTCATCAATATAGTAGCAATTTGTAGAAATTTGTCGAATGTAAACACGTGACTACTACAAAGGTATCTAGACTTCAAAATAGTTATGGAACCAGATAAAAAAATACAAGAAATAATTCAGTCGCTTGAAAAAAGCGCGCATGTTAAATCAGTGTTCGGCGAGCCCATAGAGCATAATGGAATTGTCATTATACCCGTAGCTTCTGTAAAAATTTCGGGTGGTGGTGGAGGAGGCTCTGGTACTGCCGATCCCGCCGAGGAAGCTTCCCATGAAGAAGGGAACGGATTTGGCATGGGTTTTATGTCGGGCGCAAAACCGTTAGGATACATAGAAGTACAAGGTGAGAACTCGGAGTTCATCCCTATTGTTGACAAAACAAAACTTATACTGCCGGCACTTCTATCCGGGATACTCGCTTTTGTAACCTTACTGAAACTTACAAAAGCAATACGGAAGTAATAATAACTAAACCAACGTATATTACATTCCTGATTAATTCACAATATACTTATATAATAATTGTATTATGCATACTTTAACACTTGAACGAATAACAGAATTAGCACACATAAAAAAAGATGTCTGTATATCAATTTATATTCCCACAGAACGTGCTGGAAAAGAAACAAGACAAAATCAGATACGTTTTAAAAATGCGCTGAAAAAGGCGGAAAAAGACCTGGAATCGCAAGGCTGGATATCAGAAGATATTAAAAAAATTCTCCACCCAGCGTACGAACTACATACCAATTCCCAGTTTTTCGAAGAACAGCATGATGGTCTGGTAGTACTTATAGCTCCAGATGAATTTCATACGTTTAAGTCCCCGTTCACCTTGCCCGAGCTGGTGATAGTAAACGAACGTTTCCACATCAAGCCACTTATTCAATACATAAGTGAGGATAACCCCTACTATGTACTTGCACTCAGCTTAAAGGATGTGCGACTATTCACCTGTGACAAATTCAGATGTGAAGAAATTGATCTGGAGGGCATTATCCCAAAAAGTATAGATGAAGCGTTCCAGTATGAGAAGACTGAACCTCACCTGCAGCAGCACAGTGGTCCCCAGGCGGGTAATAACAGCGCAATGTTTCATGGCCAGGGCAGAGGAAAAGACGATAAACACGACAGGGAATTTAGATTTTTCAGGATTATCGACAAGGGAATTCATAGAATAGTACAGGAAAAACAGGCACCTCTTGTAGTCGCGGCGACTGAAGAGCACTTCAGTCAGTATAAAAACGAGGCGAATACCTATCAGCATCTCTTTACTGATGGCTATGTTAAAGGGAATCCTGAAAACAAGAAAAGTCACGACCTCCATGCGCAAGCCTGGAGCGTTGTCGAGCCTGAATTTAAAAAAGGAATAGAAGAGATTATTACCA
>JBMCLJ010000044.1:0-11279 GCA_048615375.1 Candidatus Dojkabacteria bacterium
TTGATAAACTAAATGAATCATTCGAAAATGTAGAAGAACTTTCTCCATTGAGAAGCAGTCAGTGTTTGTTCGTCCTCAACAAGATTAACGAATTTCATTAGTTCCGCAACGGCTGTATTGAATTTCAAATCGACAATATCCTCTCCAACTTTTTTGATAAGGCGGTGAAGAGCTGATTCAACGGATTGGGACGTATTTTCTCCGATTTTTTCTTTCATTTTGTAGACTCTGTCTAAAAACCGGCGGGCGCCTTGCAGGCCACTTGTGCTCCAGGGTTTCATCGCGTCAAAAGGTCCCATGAACATTTCATATACTCGCAATGAATCGATTCCGTACTCTTTCCCAACTTCACGAGGATCGACAACATTGCCCCACCTCTTGCTCATCTTACGGCTATCTTCGCCTAAAATCATGCCTTGATGGCGTAATGCTGAAAATGGCTCGTCAAAGTCGATGTAGCCGGCATCATATAATGCTTTGGTAAAAAAACGTGCATACAATAGATGCAGCACCGTGTGTTCTGCTCCCCCAACATAGATATCGACCGGGCACCAGCTTTTCAGACTATCTTTGCTCGCAAATTCGCCAGTGTTGTCTGGGTCAACAAATCGGAAAAAATACCACGATGAGTCAACAAAGGTATCGAATGTATCTGATTCCCGTTTTGCTCCTTTGCCATATTTTTCTCCAACATTGTGAAATCCTTCATGGTCGGTAAGAGGGCTTACTCCTGTGGGTTTAAATTCTACATCATCAGGCAGTATAACCGGCAAATCCTTTTCATCGACGAGTACTGGATGTCCTTCTCCATCATAAACAATGGGAATTGGAGCTCCCCAGTATCGTTGTCTTGAGACCAGCCAGTCACGTAACTTGTAATTCACCTTCTTCTGCCCAAACCCCTCCTTCTCAGCCTTTTCTGCCATGGTACTAAAGGCTTTCTGTGAGCTTAATCCATCGTATTCGCAAGAGTTAACCAAGTTTCCTTTATCAGGGTAGGGGAGTGGGCTGTCTCCTGGTTCAATAACCGGGATTATTTTCAGTCCGAATTTCTCCGCGAATTCATGGTCCCGCTCGTCATGACCGGGTACAGCCATGATGGCGCCGGTGCCGTAGGTAACGAGAACGAAATTAGAAGTCCAGATAGGGATTCGTTGATTATTAAACGGGTTGATCGCGTACGCACCGGTAAAAGCACCAGTCTTCTCTTTTTCTAAAGCAGTTCGCTCCAGCTCAGTTTTCTTGCTGGTTTCTTCAATGTAGGATTCAACTTCAGCGGTTTGTTCAGAAGTTGTGATCTTTCTTATTAACGGGTGTTCCGGCGCGATGACCATAAACGTCGCTCCATAGATCGTATCCAATCGTGTGGTGAAGATTTTTAATGTTTTGTCACTTCCTTCAATTTTGAAGTCAATTTCCGCGCCTTCACTCCGTCCAATCCAGTTAATCTGATTTGTTTTCGTTGACTCGGGCCAGTCGACTTTTGCCAGATCATCTATCAGTCTGTCCGCGTACTCGGTGATTTTGAAGAACCACTGGGACATATTTTTTTGCACTACAACGGTATCACAGCGTTCGCACTTGCCATCAACAACCTGCTCGTTTGCCAGCACAGTCTTGCAATTATCACACCAGTTCACTGGAGCCTCTTTTTTATACGCCAGTCCACGCTTGTACAGAAAAAGAAAAAACCATTGTGTCCATTTGTAGTAATCAGGACGATGGCTGGCAATTTCTCTGTCCCAATCGTAAGAAAGACCTAGTATGTCGAGCTGTTCTTTAAATGTCTCGATCGCGTTATCGGTGTTGATTCTTGGATGGATACCTGTTTTGATCGCGAAATTCTCAGCGGGTAAACCAAATGCATCCCAACCCATTGGATGAAGGACTTTATACCCTTTCATTCGATAATATCGAGACATGATGTCGGTTCCGATATAGCCTTCAGCGTGCCCGACGTGCATCGCGACGCCAGATGGGTAGGGGAACATGTCGAGAATGTATTTCTTCTCTTTGTCCTCGTTAATTTTCGGTGTTGCGTAAATATTTCTTTCTTTCCATTTGTTTTTCCATTTATTTTCTACGTCTACATGGTTGTACTGTTGTTTCATGATTTGTGTTGTTAGTAAGTATTATGAATAGGTGTTTACTTTCGCCAAACAAAAAAGGCACTCTTTTGTCCATAAAATTGAACAAAAGGGTGCCTTAAATGCACGGTACCACCTTTATTTTTCACTTTATATTGTATAAAGATATTAATTGTTGAGATCCAGTTCTATTGTCGACTGGTACATGTTCTCCGCTCCCACTCCCCGAAGATCGCTGTTTGAGGATATTGTAGCATGAAGGAAATCATGAGTACAGCTAAAGGACTGAATCTGGTATACTACTTTTCGATGGATAGAAGACTTATCGTTTTAATAACACTTATAGTGATTATCGTAGGGGTGACCTCCAGAGTTTTCACAATAGGGAATGTCTTGTGGGACAAGTATCTTGGTGATGCATTATATGCGGTTTTGTTTTTTTTGCTTTTGAGTTTTGTATGGACTTCTGGTTCAACCTTGATAAAGTTTATTATTGTATTTATTTTTATTTTTCTTATTGAACTTTTTCAGTTAACAGGAATTCCTCAAGAGCTAGCAGGGTCAAGTAATATGGCAATAAAATTGGTTGGAATACTGCTGGGGATGGAATTTTCGTGGTGGGACATTGTAGCGTATGGGGTAGGATTGTGTGTGATAGGGGGAGTGGATTATTACATGTTGAGAAGAATGAATGAGAGTTAGTAAATCAAGATTATTGCGTGAACATGTAGATGAAAGAATCAAGATAGTAAATTAATATCTCTTTCCCTTAATGTATAGTAAGTATATAATCGAATCGCCATAAATGTTGTTGAGGTATTTGAATCGGTCAGGGTATTGACATTTAGGATATTTGGTAGATAAAAATCTTTTCATTGAGAAGAATAATGGCTAACTTAATAAAAAATTAATCGTACCAAAGGATGCTTGGATACAGTTGATTTTACTTGCTTTGGTTTGTGCTTTAGTTATTGCATTGTTATTTTGGCCTCTGATTAATCGCACGAATCATTCAATCATTGACCCTTTTAACTTTGTATTTCTGTTTCTTGTATTAAGCTGTCTTGCATTATTAATTCTTGTTTTTAAACGAGAAGCACGCCCCAGTATCACGGTGGTTACGCTTCTGACTTAAAAAAACAAAGAGCTGCATGTAAACAACTCCTTGTTGAAATCTTTTTTGTAAAAAAATGAACGATCTTAGTACCGCCCAGCCATATACTGATTGCGGAAGCCAACCATGTATTGGTTTACCATATCAGAAATATTAGGAACATTGGTCTGCATGTATTCCCGAATCTTAAGGATAACGTCCTGATTATTCTGACCAGTTGACTGAGCCTCTTCTGTCATCTTTTGCAACTCCTGTTGTTTGTCTTGAGGTAGCTGATAGGTAGACATCTCGAAGATCTCAATTTCCAGTTTATTGTATACACGAGCTATTTCAAATTCACGTGCCTGTTGGTTTAATTCCGCGCCATATTTGCGGTCAACCAACTCAGCAATCATATTATAAATATTAGGGTCGTAATCGCGCTTTTGCGTTGCTGGAAACGATGCGTAGGGAACGAATTGCTGTTGTCCTCCACCAGCAGCCTGTTGCTGGTTGGGGTCCTGTTGCATTGGTTGTTGTTGGTTTGTTTGTTGTTGATCCATAACTATTCAATCTTACTGAATTAATGTGAAAATGTGAAGTATTAAATTCGCTGTAAAGCTTCTATCCGTTCTTCGATAGGAGGGTGTGTTGAAAACAGCTTACGTATAAAGTTTCCTGAATCACGTAACGGGAAGTCTATAAACATATGCGCATTGCCTTCCGTAGCCTTAGCGACAGGTCGAGTATCTGATTGCAGTTTACGGAGTGCATTAATCATAGATTGCGGGTAGCGTGTAATCTCCACTGCGGTCATATCAGCTAAAAACTCTCTCCTTCTTGAAATTGCAAGCTGTACTATTACCGCGACCAGTGGAGCCAGCAGAGCGAACGCAATCCCTATGACAATCATAATCGGGTTAGCACCTCCCCCATTATTATCCCTTCGTACACCTCCCCAGAAAAGACTTCGTAAGAAGAAGTCGCTTAACGTAGTAAGTACACCAGCAAGTACAGAGACTATAAGCATAAGTCGTATATCATAATTCTTAATGTGCCCAAGTTCGTGCGCGATGACCGCTTCCAGCTCATCAGGTGTTAACGCCTGAAGTATGCCTTGAGTAAGAGCGACATGTCCATTTTCCGGATTTCTGCCTGTGGCAAAAGCGTTTAATGCCGCGTCAGGAATGATATATACTTTGGGTCTGGGTAAGCCTGCCTTGATCGACAGTGTTTCTATTCTATCGTGTAAATCGTGGTATTGAGGATTCCCAGTGATATCAATTGCACCAGTCATGCCCAGGACAAGCTGGGCTCCACCGAAGTAACTTATGAGACCACCGACCAACGATATGATGAATGCAAAAACGCCTATTGCAAAACTGGCTAAAATGTCTCCACTCCAAACATAACCAATTACCAGACTGACCGTTCCAACAATCGCAATAAAACCTGCAACAAGTAGAAATGTTAGAAATTTATTTCGATCAATCTGTGAATACATCGTGTAACTGAGAATTCTCTTATATTATTCGGGTGGAAAGGCTTCAGTATCTACATGCCCGGATGCTGTAGTTACCGTGTTACAGTTTTTCCTCCCCAATCAGGTGATATATCTGCTTTTGCCTCATCTTTTGCTTCAAAATAAGTTGCTGGCTGAAATTTGAACATACCTGCCAGTATACTGTTCGGGAATACTGCGATCTTTTCATTATACTCTCTTACAGTCGAGTTATAGATCTGCCGTGCTGCAGCAATTTTTTCTTCAATTGACTGATCCTGGTTCATGAAATTCTGTATTGCTTCCTGACTTCGGAGTTCCGGGTACGCTTCAACAGAAATTCGTAATCCCTGGATAGCGCTGGTTAATCGATCCTCCGTAGCAGCTGCCTTTTCGGCATTGTCCGCAGATACCTTCGTGGATTTTGCTTCGTCCGCAGCGCTTCTGACTTCGGCAATGCGTGTCTGGATTTCTTTATCAGTAGTAGTTGCTTTCTCGACAGCCTGGATTAAATCAGGAAGCAAGTCATAACGATTTTGTAAACGGACATCAATTTGCTGCAATGTCTCGTTGACTCGCGTTTTTGCCTTGACAATACTGTTATAAATTACGATTCCTGCTATACCCACAATAACCACAAAAGCTACAATGCAGCACAGTAAGATTAGAATAATTATACCTAACGATCCTTCCATTTCTTTAAAAATTTAAATATTTTACCTGGTGGGTTCAACTGGATTCGAACCAGTGACCTCTACCGTGTCATAGTAGCGCTCTAACCAGCTGAGCTATGAACCCCACTGCTAATACGTAGGCAAATAATACCACAGATTTATACACCATAGGAGTAAAACTGGCAAGTATACATGGTATAATCGTATATCGGTTGTAAATAATTACAGGTAGAGTATTATACATCATAACAGAAACATGGTAAGCGAAATTAGGAATATACTCCGTACAGTTTTACAAAATGCTCACTATTTATGTGCATTCTTTATCTTTTCAAGTATTGTTTTGTCTGGCCCGGTTATGCCTGTGCGAGCGCAGGATCAGCCTTTGAACACTTCGGTTGAGGTGAAGGTGGTGATTGACTCGCTTGATGTTGAGCCGGGGAAAACATTCACGTACACAGTAAATATAAAGAATAATGGAGATGGGGCAGTGAGCGACTACGAATTACGCGTTCCCTACTATCAGAAACTCAAGAATGCTTCCGTATCAAAAGTTGAGCCAGGATTTAATAAAATACTCAAGGAAGGAGATCATCCGGCTGGTTTTAATAACCGTTCGTGGCTGGTCAATAACTTTGAGCCTGGTGAGTCACGGCAATATAAAATAGTATATACAGTGGATAGTGATCTAACCGATGATGATGTTTTGGCGTATAACTTTACCTACCCGCTGACCTGGACTGATCCTGCGGGTTTAGAATCAAACATACCAAAAACTATCAGTGAAATCAGAATAGACGCGTATATAGATTCACGCTACCAGACTTCATTTCAGGAGGGAGTGCCTGGTATAAAACAGCCTGAGAGTCCATTAAAGGATGTGCAACTGAACCAGGATACATATTACTTCAGCGGAAGTAAAACAACAAAATTTACAGATATTAAACCATCCCAGCTCTCTGCCTTTCCAAATCTCGTTATAGAAACTGAACAGGTTTCGGTTACCTGGACTGAGCCTGTAGACTTATCAGGGGATAAAGTAGTAGAACAACTGAACAAGTTGGATACGTCTATGTCTTTACAGTGGGGAAAAATTCAGTTTAATGTTCAGTCTCTTCCATTTCTCGAAAAAACGGTTAATGTAGTGTTTAAAAACGCACCATTCGTTAATGAACCGAGGATAAAAATTGGCGGTGAGGCATTTAATCTTCAAGAGAAGGACGCGAGTCTCGATAAAGAAGCTGATATATTAACTATAAATTCAGTCAGTATGGCTGATATCGCAATTGTTCCTGATATAGATCTGGACGATAGTGTAGTTGAAACTTCGGAAAGCACAGTTGTTCTCTCAGGAAAAGTTTCAGATCCTGAAACGAACCTTTTTTACAAAGTTGATAATAATGAAGAGAAGCAGGTAGTTGGTATCGATCTTGAAACAGGTGAATTTGAGGTTATTCTGGAGGATGTACAGAATGTGAACCAGGTTAAGTTTATCACGACATATGAAAATGGGGAACAACGTGAGGAGATCGTGCTTGTAAAGTATGCAGAATCTACGGTAGAGGAAGATGCTGAAGAAGATGCTGCTCCTGAAACAATAGCCGCTCTTTTTAATCCGATTACTGTTGCATTGGTTATTGCCGCGCTTGCTCTGGCATCTATGATTGGCGGGTATATTTATTACCTTTACCACAACAAGCAAAAAAGCAAACGAAATGATAAAGATGTTGAGCTATCATCCTTCAGGACAGCACTTCAGTCTAAATCTGAAGTAGAGAACAAGGGGGTAAATAAATCATTTTCACTCCGTGAAAATAAGGCATCTCCGGAATCTGCACATTCGTCTTCCCCAAAAAGCGGGGAATCGAATCTGGTAAATAAGGATTTTGGCACACTGAATCTTGGAGATCGTACTAGTTCTGATACGCCTGAAAACAGGCATTAATTGCGAAAATAACCCGCTGATATAATGGAGTTGAATAACTCCCAGGCTTCTGGTATCTTGGAAGAGTAATCTTACACAACTGTCTAAGTAAACAGCCTAATTGTATGACTAAATTAAATATAACCAGAAATCCGAGATTACTCACTTTCATCCTGCTTTTCTTCACGTTTGGTCTCGCCGCGGTAGCAATCATCACCGCTATTAGTTTACAGAATCGTAGCGATGTAACCCCTACGGATTCAAGTGCAGCAACTACTAACTGTAAGGTGCTTGCTGATAACGCAGCAGGGGATGTAAGTCTTTGTTCAGATGCATGGGATTTTAACGAATCAGACCCCTGTTCGCCTGGTTATATGAAAGTATGTGATGGGCCTTTTCCAGAGATACTGGAATACCAGGATGGAAAGCCAGTTTATAAGGGAGGTAAAGAAATATGTGAGCCTGTGCGATGTGGGGGTACATGTGACGATAAAACAACTGCTGGTCCGCACTACGCTCCCGAATGTAATAATCCTTACTGGTGCGAACAAAAAATTACTCCTGTAACTGACACTCCAGTGACCATCACCGACACCCCTGTCACTACAACACCTGATACTCCAAAAGGCAGTGTTCGCGTAGAATATAAGTGTGTCGATGGTGATCCGGATAGTGATGACAGATTTGACTTAAGAGTTGATATTCCAAATCAGTTTGGACAAGACTTGGGTACAAAGTCACTAACTTCTGAGCCTGGCAGTACCACTATAGATGAGATCAGCGACTTTCCAGTTGACGTAAACGTCACTGTAACTAATACTCAAGGAGGGATTTGGGTTTACGAAGATGGCTGTACTAGTGGAGTTGGTGGAAAAGTAGGTGATGGTGGATTTTGCACAATTGAATTTAAAGGCTGTAAAGATGACGACACTACAACTGATACTCCTGTGACGGAAATAACAACTACTACTGATCAACCACGAGCAAATGTTGATTGCCAGCAACTGTCGGTTACCCCACTGAACGGTGATAACGCAACCTTTAACGCTGGCCAGCTTGTGCCTGGAAATACCTATAGACTGGATGTAACCACGGGTACCCCATCAAGACTTGGTACACGATACGCAGTAAAAATTGGCTCAGGTCCGTGGTCAGTAATCGCGAATACAATTGGAGATGGAGCGAACAAAGGTATTAACTTTAATGATCACTATCAACCTACGTATGTAGACTTTACAGTGCCTGCAGACCTCCCGCCCAATACCACCATTGACTTTGCTGGAGCAAATGTATTTAAGGTGGATCCCGTTGGTACTTTGACGACACAGCCTGGAACCGATGTGCCTGACAATGATTCAAATAGCAATGTACTTGTATGTGGATCATCAAGTCCTGGAATGGTTCGTACAATTGATGAAGGCAATCCAGTAACAGTTATAGATCCGCAGACAGGTGGTACATTTACAAATCCTCATACGTATAGAATTGATGAAGGTAGACTGAATGAACTACGTGTCAGCTGTACTCCAAGCAGTGGTTGTAGCAAAACGTATACCTTGGCAGTAGATGTACCTGAATGTACTGGACTTGATTACAATCCTAAGACGAATGTCAAGCAGGGAGATACAGTTTCTGTAACAGTAGCCGGTGAAAATGCCAGTACCTATAAAGTTGTATATTCAGGGGGAGAGACCGAAGTCAATTCCACTGGTACATTTAATATAACGATTCCTACAGATACTAGCCGGGATAGCTTTGACATGGTAGGTTACGTGGGTACAGATACACCTACTATAACTTCTGATGATGCAGCATGCAAAGCTTCACTGACTTTCATACCGGATACAGATGTAGATAAAACTATCAATACATCCGAATCAACATTAGTAAACGATGATACCCCAATCGTAGACAGTTCCTCTACAGTTGTATACGATGTTGTGGTAAGCAACGGGGGAACTCAAATGCTCCAAAATGTATATGTAGAAGATACATTATCTGCTTATAAAAATGACGGTACATCAATAACGCCTTTTGGATCGATAACTGCAGCTACGCCACTTACAAGTCCGGGGCCTAATTCAACTCCTTTAAGTCTCGCGGTAGCCAGTCAGGACGCGACAACTGTAACATGGCAGAAAATTGATAAGTTTTTCCCAACTGAGCAATATACTGGTAAAGTTACGGCTGATATTAGCGATTTTAACGCTGCTGATGATCCCTATTTACGAAATGAAGTGTGTATCTTTGTAGATAATAACGGTAATGCTTCTTATGATAATGGTGAGTTCAGGAAATGCAGTCACGTTGATGTCTATACCAGCCAGCCGGATCTGACTGTTCGTAAGGTAGCCCTTACTCTGGATGGTGATGACGCGGAAGTGGTAGAGCCTGGAGAGAGGTTTAAGTATGAAATCACGCTGACAAATACTGGTACAACTGACATTGATCTTTCTACTGTTACTGTGACTGATACTTTTGACGAAAACTTTATTGATACTTTTGATATTTTTACAGACAGCGCGGTACCAGCGGGTGCTACTTTGACAGGTAATCAAATCGTGTGGGCAGCAGGTACGTTAAGTGGGACTCTGTCCGCTGGAGGAACATTTAATCTATCATTTGAACTGGCTCCGAAAGATAGTTTCTTTGAAGGTAAAGAAGTGTGTTCAGAGACTGTACAAAATACCGTTCAAGCATCTACACCGGGTTACAAGACTCCAGAAAGTCCGCCAGAATATATTACCGTGTATGAGCCTGAATGTAGTGAAGACTTCGTGATCGATAAAGAGGCTAATCCAAGGACAGTTCCAAGGAATGGTACGGTAACCTATACAGCCACCGTGACAAATACTGGGAATAGATCCGGGCCAATCTTAAAGATTGTTGATGACTATCCTGATGAGTTTTCCTATGTTCCAGGATCATCTTCATTCATTGGTCCTGACGGAGATGAGATGCAAAAAGAGCCTGCCGATGATGGCGGAAACCTGACGTGGGAATTCACAAGTGAGGAAGCGATCACACTGGCACCAGAAGAATCCCTTACATTGATATACCAGATGACTGTAAGTTCGTTAGAAGGGCCAGAGTATGACGATATGGAATGTCCTTCAGGATCATTTACCAATATAATCAGACTTGTAAATCCTCCTGGAGGTTCTGATCAGGAAACCGTTACAGTAACTACCCTTACATGCAACGGGCTCAACGATAACCCCGCTCTTATTGCAGGTCTCGTTGGCGCAACGGGAGTAGTATTCATGGGAGGATATGTACTTTCCCGGAGGAGGTTTGGACTAAAATTCCAGGGAAATTCAGGTCGATTCAAACCACCAAAAGGAATCGATAATCTTACCAAGGTAGTGGAGCAGTTAAAGAGAGGATCCACAAGTAGGCGAAAAAAGTAACAAGCAAGTATATCGGGAACACGAGAAAGTTCCCGATATATCCTATATATCGATGACTACCAAATTAAGATGGATTTTGCTAAATTGACACAGTTATGTATTTATACTACCTGTTCATAATCTCCTTCTTATATTTTCCATTGAAAATTGTACTGAAACGAACAATTTTAAAGAAATTCAGGACTTCTCCTATTAACATTGAACTACTGGAGTTTATAGGATTTGCGGTATTTATTGGCTTATTGTTTAATAACATCATTGACTCGACCAGTGTCAACACAAGTGATTTTGTAATCTCAAAGCCTATTGTGCTGGTTTCATTAGTCGCCACTATCATTTCTTTAGGAATTGGACTGGGCATGAAGTATGCGAGTGAAATGTTCGAAAAGTACTACCCGATTACAGAAGACAATCAACTTAAGCCGATGAATTTTATTAATAAAGTGTACGCACAGCTCTGGATTCATATCAGTTTTCTTTCGTTATTTTTTTTATTTGCGCTTATGGAGGTTTCAAGGGAGAGAGTTGAAATTCCTATGGGCGTTGAGATACTTATGTATAGTGCCAGTCTGGCAACCGGAGTTATGTAT
>JBMCLJ010000045.1:0-11153 GCA_048615375.1 Candidatus Dojkabacteria bacterium
CCAGATTTTTTGCCTACATCCTATAGAAGATTGCTAGCGTTGCCAAAGTTCAGTATTTTAAAAAAATAAGACCGAGCACTATATGCTTGTACTCTGCTGCGTCCATGTTTTTTCTCAGTTTATCGGCTGTTTTGAAGAGTGATTTCTCAAACCCTTCTTCCTTTTTCTTACTTGCTCCTGCCATTTCAGCTATTGTTATTTAATTTTGTGTGCAAGTATACAGAAATAGTATCAAGATTTATATGCGCCCACACCATAAACGTTTTGTAAGAATATTGTAAGAAATAAAATAAGGGTGCAAAACCCAGTATCGTATTCCAGGGATAATTCCAAGTTGCGATTATCATGGAGTATGTCGCCTATGTATTTGAGATAAAGTAAGATAGATAAGGGATGTACTCCAAATATCTATAAAATCAAGCATGTTTATTTTATGTACTAACAACACTTCTCTACAGCGAAAACAAAAGAGAACAGGCGTGCCTGTTCTCTATGTCACTGTATTGCAATATCAAAATTATTCCTCTTTATTCTCAGCTTTTTTTTGAGTGGAATCTGATTTCTCTGACTTTTTAGTTGCTTTGGATTCCCCGGAAAGCTTCTCTGCTTTCTGTGCTTTTTCTACTTTTTTCTCTTTCTCTTCTCCCTTTGCTTCAGTTTCCTTTTCTGCCTTCGCGTTGTCTTCTTTTGCAACAGTTTCTTTCGCTTCCTTTTTCGGTTTTTCTTCCTTTTCTGCAATTTCATCTGTTACATCCTCTTCAGTTTCCACTGAAAAACCGGCTTTTTGCATCGCACCTGCGATATCCAGGGTAGATACAGCCTTGGTAGACTTACCTGGAGTCTTGCGAGACTTCGCTCCATCCTTTTTTGGAGCTTTTTCAGGAAGCAGACGTTTAATACTCATACCCATTTTACGTTCGCTTGGAGAGATCGTGAGAATAACTGCTTCTACTTCATCCCCGACTTTAAAGTAATCCCTCGGATCGCCAATTTTCTCATTACTCAATTCACTTTTATGGATCAGTCCTGTTACCCCGTTTCCAATCTTGATAATTACACCATAATCTTCAATCTCAGAAATGGCTCCTTTAATTTTTTCGCCAACCTTGTAGTCTACAGCTACATCATTCCATGGATCATCACTGAGCTGTTTGATGCTATACGCCACACGTTTTCCTTCCTCGTCAATATCAATCAAACGAACTTTAATCTGATCACCCACCTGTGCAAAGTCACCCGTATTCTCTACTTTATCCCAGGAAATTTCTGACACGTGGACTAATCCGTCCAGCCCCTCAGCATTAACAAAAATTCCATAAGGAGTTACCGCTGTCACGTACGCGCTCATCATATCCCCAACCTTGGCTTTTTTGATGGTCTCTGTCCTTTTTTCTACAGACTGTTCAGATAACGCGAGCTTCTCCGAAAAGATAACCCGATTTTTCTCCTTATCGACTTCAACGATTTTTACATTCATCTTCCTGCCAACAAGTTCTGACAGGCGGCGGGAAAGCTCTTTCTGAATCTCTTCCTTGCCGACGTTTTCAACCTCCATCTTATATACCTTTGCAGGGTCGAGCTGTGAAGTTGGAATAAAACCGGTAACGCCATCGGTATTAACAAGGACACCGCCATTGTTCGCTTCTACAACCGTAACTTCAATAATTTTGTCTTCTTTATACGCCTCTTGAAGCATATCCCATCTCTGGCCGGTAGTAGTCCGTTTTTGTGATACGATCATGCTTCCATGCTCGTCTTCGGGTTTAAGAACGAAAACTTTTAGAGTATCACCGACCTTAAGAGATTCAAGATCATGCTTACTGATCTCCGCATGCGGAACAACAGCATCAAATGCGCTGTCGATCGTGATAACAATATACGTCTCGCCGAGTTTTTGAACAACTCCTTCTGCTATGTCACCTTTGTGGTAGGTAGCGATAGTCTGCTTTTCTAATGATTTGTCTAGTGTGTTATATAATGTTTTTGTATCTATCATGAAAAAAATAATTCCTTCCTTTGACTCGCTATTATGCCAAAAAAATTAAAATAATTCGAGTATGCAGAAATCAGGAAAAATAGCCAACCAGATTCCGCAACCCAAAAAACATAAACGCACCTAAAGCGATCAGCACTACAAAGTGCAGGAACAGGAGATGATTGAGTTTACGCCCATATTTGATTCCAAATCCAATCATAGCCACGACAATCAGCCCAAACAGCACAGGGAAACTATAAATAAACTCCTTCCAGATCAGCGTATCGAATGAATTACTGTACCCTGTCTGCATACCAATCGATTCCGGGAGTTCACCATAGGTTCTTTGAATATAGAACAAAAACACAACAATTGTGCTCAAGCTGAAAAGGACAATATTTACGAGCCAGAAATTAGTCAGCAGGCCCGAATACTGTATCCTTGCGACACCTTTAAATACAATCCTTTTTCCCATTCCCAGTACCTGGTTTGCCCGGTTCTCTTCCTTAAAGCCTAAAGGCATCTGAGACACATTTTTGTCCTTACCGGGCAATTCTGTAACTGGAGACTGAACAGGAGCATTCTCATTGCCCGTTGCAGTTTCCGGTGAATCAATACTTCTGGTGCCTTGATCTTCTTCTTTTTTCCCTGCAAGCTCTTTTAAATTCAGCTTTAACATTATTTTTCACCAATGGTCATATCGAGAGTAAGCGTTTCTCCACGTATATTACCGCCATCCAGGCTATTTGTTTCTATTCTGAACACTTCAATTTTCACATCCTCACCAGGTTCAAAATACTGAAATAACGTTGCCTGGAGGGAAAAATCAATTTCTCTATCACCCACCCTGGTTATGATGTCGTTTACCTGAATACCAGCTGTATCAGCTGGACTACCGGCAACTACTTCAGATACAAATGCACCAGCAGGAACATTTCTTGCACGGGCAAGGTTTGGGTCTATTACCCTGTACGCCACACCAACATACGGGAATGTCAGGTTGCCGTCATTCGCATTATACCGACTTACTAATCGAAGAACACGTTCATAGGGAATGGCATACGATACGTTATTTGCTCCAACAGTAGTCGCGGTATTCACCCCAACTACTTCTCCCTGGTAGTTAATAAGAGGTCCACCTGAGTTTCCACCGTTAATTGCCGCGTCGGTCTGGAGAAGACCTTCGTATTCCTTCGTGGTAACTTCACTTCCACACGACCCCTGTGCTTTCACATTTCTTCCTTTTCCGGAAATTATACCTCGGGTGACACTTCCAGGATTCACCCCAAGTGGGTTTCCAATAGCAATAACCTCCTGCCCTGGAACAATCTCTGAATTGGTATTCGCAAACTTCAGCGCGTTCATTTTTTCCCCATTAGTATCAACCTTAAGGATAGCGATATCCTGGACAGGATCTGATGCAAAAGAAATTACATCATACGATTTATTTTGAGAAGTAACTATGGTGAGATTGGATGCCTGGGCGTTACAAATCACATGTTCGTTGGTAATTAACAGACCGTCCTCGCTTATAAAAAAACCCGTTCCTACTCCTTCCTGGATATCCTGCACATCTTCAAAAAACAAGTCACCTGATTGCGTTCTGCTAACAACGGTTACAACGGCTGGTGAAGTACGCTTAACAAGGTCAACAATGGTTCCCTCAGGAGTATGAATTTCATCTGACGTCAGGTCATCAATATCTTCAATGGTCTCGTCATTGTTTTGTGTAGTTGTTGTGTTCTCTTCATCGCGATTGTAGTACTGCATTCCCACAATAACTGCTGTTCCCAGTCCCATTACTGCAATAGCCAGAATGATAACGGTAACTAAAATCAATAATAATGATGAATTCTTTTTTTTCTTTTCGGTATTTCTAGTATCCATTTCCTTGATTATACAATATGTAATGCAAAGTGTTTACCTCTCATGAAATATACTTTCAGAATATGAAGTGAAGATGAAAATTTAATTTTCAAATTCTCCCATAGCTTCCTCGAGTACATTATCTCTTCCTTCCTTTGCAAGCTCTGCGTCATATTTCACTTCTTCTTTGGGCACAATAGGGTTTTCATTGTCGAGCCGCTTTCCGTCAGGTAAAAGCCAGTACTCTACGGTTATTTTTAAAGCACCACCATTCGAGATGTCATACGTCTTCTGGACTGTTCCTTTGCCAAATGTTTTTGAGCCAATAGTTTTGTACCCGTTATGATGCGTAATCGCGCCTGCAAGAATTTCTGAAGCGGAAGCTGTACCGCCATTTACAAGGATGACAACATTCTTGTCTTTAAGTAATGGATTCGACTTATTTGATAAAATATCCTGATCCTGGTCAATGCGAGAGCGCTCAGAGACAATAAGCTTACCTGGTTCAAGAAAATCGTTCGCGGCGTAAATAGCAGCATCAAGATATCCCCCCCCATTACCCCGCAAGTCCAGAATAACATTGTTATAGCCTTTTCGTAGAATTTCCTGCACATTATCGTCCCATTTTGATGTCCACAGATCAAGGGTTTCCTCAGTAAAGCGTGAAACTTCAAAAACTACGGTCTCACTGTCTTTCTCAATTAAACGCATGCTTTCAACTTCAATATCCCCACGGGTTATCTTTTTTTCGACTTCTTCTCCTGTCTCCACGTCTACAAATACTATAGTTACGTCCGTCCCTGCTTCACCTTTTACCTTGGTCACAATTTCTTCAATTGAATCACGGGATACATCTTCGCCATCAACTTTTGAAAAAATATACCCGGTTTGAACACCTTCCTGTTCAGCCGGAGAATTGGGCAATACTTCAATGACCTGTACAAAATTATTCTGGTATTCAAGCCGTACCCCAATTCCCGAAAAGGTCCCGGAAAGCGATTCAAGATAATCCTGGTACTCTTCACGAGTAAAATATGTCGTAGCGCGATCACCAATAGAATCGACCATCCCCTTCAATGTCCCTTCAAAAAGCTTCTCATCCTGTATTTTTTCCGGATCAACATATTTGTCTTTTAAGTTGGCGACGATCTGGTAGTACATCTCAAAATCATACTCTCCGTCATCAACGATGTCCTGTAGCTCCTCATTGCTGTATTCTGAAAGCTGCTCACCTTTCACGCTTGAGCCGCCCCAGGACAACCGGTCAAAAGCCCTCGAATCACCCAGCAAATAACCAAAAAGCCCGGATAATATAGAAAATAGTACAAGAATCACTACGCCTCCGATAAATCCATTTGAAGCGTTCTTTGACGCGAACATGTCCTTGTAAGCGTCAGATGTTATATTTGTATTTGTATCCTTCATAGTGTAATGCTACGCTTCATTTTTTAGATAAAACTCCATGAGCTCTTCATTATAGTCTAATTCGCCAATTAATTCATGTCTATTTTTGACCTTTCCTGCAATACCCCAGAATGGATGTTCGTATATCCTTGTTGCTTCCGGAGTTGATACTCCACTCAGGTATAGCTGATTTTTAGACCATATTACGTCATCCTTTGGATTATCAAATACTACACATCGTGCTACAAACTCTCCAAAACCTGAGAGTATTGCGAATGAATCAAATTTCTGAATCTCCTTGCGGAAATTAGTAATATTATTGACGTAGACACTGTTCACAACTACCCGCCTGGCACCAAAAGCGCTAATTTTCGCGAGATCGTCTACATATACCGTATCATTTATAAAAAAGGTAGAACTCAATGTATCCAGACTGAATTTTTCTGCAACAACCTGATCTTTTGATGCAAAATACACCAACGGTGTTAAGGCGACTTTATAATTAGTGTAAAAAACAGGGGTAACATTCTCGATGTAACAGCGGAGCTCGATAAATTTCTTCGGGAGTACCCTGATAACTTCTCCGTTGAGTGTCACCCTTCTCTCGATATGTCGTTTCTGACCAAGTATCCTGCACCTTTCAGCGTTTATTTCTATAATACCTCCAAAGTCCGCGGCCATAGCTTTGTGTCCAAACATTCCTTCAGTAAAAATCACATCACCTTTTTTAACATATTGACCGTCCCGAACATGAAAATCAACCTTGCGACCTTTCAGCATAACATCTTCAAGGATTTCAAGCTGATCAACTTCATAGAGCAGAAGATCGCTGGCTTTATCTCCGTTTTCTGCAAATACATTGGATCCTTCGGGAACAGGGATTTTAAATTTTATGGTTTTAGCGCGCATACTATTATTAGCTTTTCAACATAAGGTCACGATCGTCACCATTATAGACGAAGACCTTTCCTGTGACATCTGTGGTAAATATGTTATCGATATTCATATGAAAGATCTTCTCATCCAAATCAAAAACATAGTTTCGTCCTGCGTGAATAGGATAATCAGATTTTTCCCCATCACTGCGAAACAGAAGTTTAAACTTCTCACCCTGTTTTGGTGTAGTGAGCAAACATGTCCGGGGAGCAAATCGGTATTGCGATTGAAGGACGCCTTCCTGCTCGAGAAGGATAATTATTTTAGTAACGTTGTCAATTTTCACTATCTCAAGAAAAGGCACCTGGGAATACCGATGGGCAAGGGCAATCTGATCGATGTCTATGTCGCCAATGATTGTTTCATCCAGAATAACACGCCGGAATTCAAGATGCATTTTTTCCCGAAGAAACATATGAAGTATGGCGACTTTAAGATACTTCACTTTTTTATTCAGGTCACTGTAGGAATAGTCATTACGTATCACATCAGCCAGCAGAGAGTTGAGCAGGATTTGTTCATCCTCTTGCATATAACGCATCAGTGCCTGTACCGTACTGCTCTTCTCAAGGATAAATTCAATTAATTCCTGCGTACCTGTTCGTACCCAGTTCATCCCCTGGGGTGTACAGTGAGCGAGTACTACGATTTTCTCAAACTGTATTAAACTAAGATCACCTTCTTCGTAAGGAAATACATTGTATGATTCGCGAACAGTTCCAGAGAGATCCAGTGTTACGTACTCCCCGGTGTTTCGCGGGTGAGGCAATACTTCCTGTAAATGTATGTCCAGAGAGTCTTCTTCGAGAAGTACGTTAAATACTTCAGTAAACTGGCTGTGTATTATTTGAGCAGTATATTGCATAGACTAATTCTACATTGTAATGAGTCGTATTACGACCCTAGCTGTTTTTGAGCAGCATCTTTGATTTTTGTATCTACTGAGTCGTTTTGTGTTAGTGAAGTCAGGATGGCTCGCATAGACTCTTCAGTACTGTCGTTAAAGTTTTTGTATACCAGTACATCATCATTTACCATGACAAGAAGATCTGAATATTTTTCTTTATCTACTACCAGGGCTTTTGAGTCTATCTGCTCAACCAGCTCGAAGACTTCTGCAGTAGTTTCTTCATCTGAATCCCGCTCAGTGGTCTCGTAATACATAATGTATACGTTTTTCCCATCAGCCTGATGCCCTGATTGCACGACGGGATCATACCCTGTGGTGGTATTCGTCGCTTTAAAATATACCATAACATATTCTTTTCCGGTAAGGTGTATGTTTTGAGTGCTGACTTTCACCTCAGTTGCGTGCGTACTATCATTTGCAGTATATGCCGATGCGGCTCCGTTTTCGCGAACTATCCCTGCCTCGTCCTCGAGTCGGTCAATCCTTTGTGTCAGACTATCTACCTTTCCAGCTATGGTAATACTGTATGTACGCAAGTTTCCTACCTGTTCAGAAATACCGAAGAATAAAAGCACAAAAGTAACAATAATCAAGCCAACAGGAAGCATCCAACCAAGTGAATCAGGCATATACTTTTTCAATGTAGTCTGTGCACCTGAAGCACCCTGGTGATCTTTTTGAGACTTCATACTCTGAGTATACAGTTTTTTTTCGCTTTTAAAAGTCACGATCACTGAATATTGTTTACCGCCCATTCACTGCACCTGTAATACGTACGTGGCAAAGAGATAAGGGGACAGGAAAAAATCCTGTCCCCTTATCTCTTTATCAATACCAGCGATACCTGAACAAGTACATACTGGTATTCAATCTGTGTATTATTCTCGTGAAAGATATGGCAGGAGCGACATAAACCTTGCCTTCTTCACTTCCTGCGTGAGCTTCCGGTGAGCTTTTGCAGATAGTCCTGTTTTAACACGTGGAAGTATTTTTCCGCGTCTTGTAATGTACTTCTTTAAAGTATATACATCTTTATAATCAATTTTTTTCTCCATAGAATATGTTCAGGTATGTTAAATAGGTAAATCATCGATCATGGTAACTTCTGAGTTATCTTCTGCCTCAGAGTACGCATTCTCATCTCCATTTTCTCTGCCAGCACCTTCCTTCATAATAATCATTTCTGTAATACGAACCTCTGTTTTATGCATACGCTTTCCAGAGTCCTGGTCATCCCATGTACGGGTTCGCAGCTCACCTTCTACATAAATCTTCATTCCTTTTCTCAGCTTGGCTGCACAGATATCAGCTAATTTTGACCATGCGACTATATTATGAAAGTTTGTAATCTCTTCATAGTTACCATCAGGTTTTTTATAACGACTGTTGGTAGCCAGACCGAATGTACATACTGACGCTCCGGAAGGGGTTACTTTCACTTCCGGGTCACGTGTCAAATTACCAATTAAGAGAACTTTGTTTAATGACTTCGCTGACATGACTTACTTTGAATTGTTAATTAATAAATATCGCAGTATCTCCTTGTTTAATTTGAGAGACTTTTCTATAGACTCAATTTCTTCGGGAGAAGTAGTAAAGCTGTAAATAATATAATAGCCTTCCTGGTGACCCTTAAGTTTATATGCGAGGTGTTTTTTGCCCCAGATGTCAACGTTTTCTACGTTCCCGTCAGCGGATTCGAGAACCTCGGTTATTTTTGATTCAACGCCCATCCTGACGTTCTCCGGGAGCATTGGCTTAATTATCACCATCAATTCATATTGATTTGTGTCCTTCATATATCTTTTGCTTGATTGAGAGTTTATCTGAACTTATTTTAGTCAAATAACGGTAGATTTATACCATAAAGTATCCGATTAGGGAAGAGTTACCCCGATATGCGGTTTTCAAAGGATCGGATAAGGGTGAGGTCGTCAGCGTAGTCGATGCTGCTCCCGATAGGAAGACCGATTGCTACTTTGCTGATCTGAATGTCAGGATTACCTGCATGAATTCGCTCCTTGATGACCATAAAGGTCGCATCTGCTTCAATGCTGGATGGTAGCGCGTAAATCACCTCATTGACCGCATCGAGGCGCGGAAATAAACTCTCAAGATTAATAGACGTCTCATCTACTCCTTCAAGCGGCGAAATTACACCTCCAAGCACATGGTAGAGACCGTTATAAAAGCCTGTCCGTTCAACAGCAAGCAGATCTACAATATTTTCTACAATGCAGATTTTCGTGCGATCCCTGTCATACCCGGCACAAATCTCACATACAGCCTCATCGCTTAAAGCCCCACACGCTTCACAGTACCTGAGATTTTTCTTTGCTTCCTGCAGTGATTGTGCTAATGAAAGTGCGTTAGAATCCTGCGCCTGAACAAGAAAGAGTGCCAGTCGGGTAGCGGACTTATGCCCTACCCCGGGCAGCTTTTCCAGTTCATTTACCAATACCTTAAAATCTCTCGGTAATTTCATAGTCCTATACTCCAGACCAGATAGCGCCAGTACACGACGAAAACTCTCAGCCTCTTACATGCCCAGCATGCCTTTGAGCTTATCCATATCCATGCCTTTTGCCATTTCTTTCTGGAGGCGTTTCTGAGCATCAGCGTACGCGTCTTTGGTATGTTTTTTCAGTTCTGACTTATCCCCTACTACCGCATCGTCATAATACACATCAACAAGTTCCTGAGCACCATTTAAGGTTACTTTAACGAGCCCTTTTTTTGACTCGCCGGTTACCAGGACTTTTTTCATCTCTTCCTGCATTTTTTTTGCTTCTCGCTGTAATTTATAGATGTCTTTCGCCTGACCTAACGGGTTTGCCATAATATTTTTTGTACTTAAATAATGTGGCTAGATATTACAGGTATGCGGGAAGTTTTGCAAAAACTCAAGCAGATGCGCCTGGGATAGTACCAATCAAATTAATCATCTATGAAGAACTCATCTACACGTACACGCTGTAATCATCATACTTCGACTCGACTCACAATCACTCATTGATACTACTGAATGTGTATTACGTCTGTTTAACGTCAACTACATCTTTGGTGGGATTAAACCTCCTTTGAGTAGGTAGTATCATAACGATCTGATCAATAGGTGAATTTACTTGCATGAACATGTCGTTTGCCTGTCTTCGGTAAGGTATTTCACCTTCAGTAGGACGATGACCAGCAACCCAGCGGATCCCAGACCCTGTTTTTTTACCCAGATTGGACAATGTACCAATAATATTTTGCAGAAGTTCTTGTTCAGTAAGCCCTCCGCTTCCTGCTTTCGCGGGTCTGTTCTCAGTCCACGTGAGCTCGGCAGTACAGGTTCTATTTTCAATAGCTTTACGGGTAAGAACTTGACCAGGAGCCGCATGTGTTATCACAAAATCTCCCGCATCAACTAATAGTGGTAGATTATCCTCAAACCCAGCTATCTGTGTAATGAATTCAGCACCGAATCTTTTCTCCAGCCAGTATCGGGCTATTTCACTCTGATGAACACCACCTTTACCATACTCTGCTCCAAGAATTCTGCCTAAAACATCATCATGATTTCCTCTCACCCCATGTACACAGTTGGGGAATCTGGTTTTCAGATCGCAAAACATTTTGAGAACTGCTAATGATCCAGTCATTTCCGGAAGCAACTCTTCATAATCACGTACATATACTGCCCCGTTTTTTCTAATAAGCCAATCACCCATAAGCTCAGAATGCGAGAAGTCACCAACAAATACAATATTAATTTCCCGACTCTTGAGCAATTCGAATACACTTCTGCCTTGCCTTTCATAGTGCAAAAGGTTGAGAATAAAATCCGGTCGACTGTGAATGTCAGATACTACGACCGTTGGTTTCCCATCTGTATTTATTGTAGCGATACCACCAGTTTCACCACCTAGACTGCGAAGAGTATCTGTAGCTTCAAGAATTGATCGTGCATACTCATCTCGATGTAGTGGTTCATCTGCGTTCGCGACGCGTTCGATATCGGGCAAAACTGAGACTCTACGGACTCCGCTATCGCTGCGCCCGTAGGTTCTTGCTCCGCTA
>JBMCLJ010000046.1:0-11118 GCA_048615375.1 Candidatus Dojkabacteria bacterium
TATTCTGCTTTACCTGTTTTTTGATTTCAACTTCTTTTTTTTTCTTTTTTTCGAGCTGCTGCTTGTCTCCTACTATTTTATCTTCTTGTTTTGTATCTTGTAGTTCAGGCATAGTACGCTATCATAATTAGTTTAATTAAAGTTAGCATCGGTATCGTCAAAATACTCCTCTTCTGCTTCAGGAGCTTCTCGCTCAACTTCAAGGACGATACGGGTCACTAACTCATTTTCAGGTACTTCCAGAATTCCATTATCATCACCATCACTATTACTTTCAGGCTTTTCAAATGATATACCAAGAACTTTTGAGTTCCCAAAACGTGAGTTTTCTTCCAGGCGGGAAATAAAGTCTGAGGCATTTCTATAACCATCCCGAGGTAGTAGTAATTCCAGCTCAATATAGTAATCTTCCGGTTCAGCTGTAAAACTGTCAATTTTGACGTTTGGATAAATCGTCATCACTTCATCATGAAAGGTGTTCATATCAAAATCCTGATCCAGTAGAATCTGGTACAACGAGTATTTTTCTTCCAGAACATTAATTCTCGCCCTGATTACTTCTTTCGAAGTAGTATTAAGACCTGTATTAGCGGTTTTACTTAGGTTTGCTGCTTTCGTTTCGATTCCTGATTCAATTCCTGTCTGAATGAGAAATGCTACCAGTGAGAAAACTACCGCAAGACATATTACAATGATGTTGAATAAAGAATACCAGTCACGTTCGACCGTAACTTTTTCTTTAAACTCTACCTTCTTTTTTATCAGGTTAAAACTTTTTACTTTCGCCATATATGCTTCGTACCCTGTTTAAAAAATATCTGTCTTCTTTGCAAGTCCGATTGCTACAGTATAAGCTGACGAATTCCTGCCTAGATACCCCTTATCTTTTTCCGGTACATCAACTGCGCTCCATGCATTTGCAATTTGAATTTGTATCTGAAGCTTTTGTTGCATGTAGTCTAATAGCCCAGGCATCATCGCTGCCTCTCCAGTAATATAAATCCTCGTTGGTGCAATTTCACTGAATTCTCTCCTGAAATATTCAATAGATCGACGAACCTCAACAAGGATGAGGTCAATAACAGTAGCTACAACCTGGGATAGCTTTCCCTGGAAGTGTTGTGGATCTATTCCGTAGGTTTTTTTGTACTCTTCAGCTTTTGTCGCGTCCATAGAGAAGCTTTGGGAGATAGCTTTGGTTATACTGTCTGAACCATAGGAGATTGAGTCGGAATAGAGCAGTTTGTCTTTAAAGGCAACGCTTACATCAGTGCTATTGGATCCAAAGTCTACTATTAAATAACTCGAGGTCAAATCCTGTGCCAAAGGCGCTATTGCACGTACTGTGGCGATACCTTCGGTTTCAGCGGCGATTGCTTCGAGTCCGGCGAGTTCAATCACTTTCATATAACGATCAAGATGCTTGTTCTGAACTGCAATGGCGAGGACATCAACGACCCGGGTATCTTCCTGCATTTTTTCACCGATAATAATTGTGCCGAGAGTCACTTCATCAATCGGGGTAGGGAGATATTTTTTAATTTCCCAGTACACCGCTTTTTCCAGAGACTCATCATCAATATAGGGAAGTGTCATAAGCCGACGATATACATGACTTTCCGGTACGGCAAATACTACTTTCTTGACTGCGTTGAGGTTTGAGGACTTAATAATATCGTGAATAGCACCAGCAAGTCGTTTTTGACTTTCTTCGCTTTCTGATAGAAGAATTCCCGACGGGGTTGATCCGTAGGCAAAACCTTCAAGTTTATTTCCCGCCATTTTTATGGCTTTAATTGAGTGGTTCCCGATATCGAGTCCGAAAAATTTAGGCAGTCCCATAATTACTACAGATTAGAATTTTTAAAGGTGTAAGTCAAGGAGTGAATACTAAATGAGGACAAGAGAATTTACCTGCATTTACAACCCCAGATGCTCCCTCTCTACAGCATCTCCTTCCAGACCACCAAATCCGCGGTACACCATGTATTGAGGATCAAAATCTATCAGCAGTACTGGGTGCGTAAAATCTTTGAAGTATAAATCCAAATTCCTGGTATCTGCACCTTTTGCCCCGGAAGCGACAATCCTGTCTGCTACGACAAACCCTCTTACTACATCACTTCGCTCCGCGACACTGGTGATAATGCCTGATCCGGCGAACATAGCTCCCTGATATATATTAACCTTTGCAGTGTCTAAAGGCACAAGTTCAATCGTCCCCTGTACACCATCGGCAAAATACATTCTAAAGCCTGGCTGTTTTTTTTCTCGGATATCATATGTCGAACGACCAGATGCAGTTGTCAGTGTCGACGTAGTCGAGACGGCTTTCACTTTTAAGTTACACGAATCTGACATGCATTGGACGAATACTTTTGCGTGTTGATCACCAGGAATATCGTCAATTACAGTCATTTCCTTGCTCTTGACTTTAAGCAGGACAGGGGAGCTCATTGTAAAATCCGGGTTGTCAGAGAACAAGCTGCTTAAACGATATTCTCCAGTATGAGCGGTTTCTACTACCTGATTTACATTCTTTACAATATCAGTTATCCGTCCAGTTAAAAGCTGTTGAGTTATTCCGCCTGGCTGGACAGGAAAGCAAAAATTGTCATCGCTTTGTCTTGTATTTGTCACGCCATTTGCTGGCGGGCATGACTTCACCGATCCACCATATTCAAAAGTAAAGTCGCTGGCATTCCTATTATCTGGAAGATACTTTTTAGCCACTGGGAAGGTCATATTATCATAAGCTCTAGCGTCTCCCTTTGCGCCGAGCCACACACGATTATACTGCCTGCCGCCAGCTCCTGCTTCATTCGTTCGAAAATCCCCACCCATAGTCTGAAAGTACGCGACACCACATGCATTAAAATGACTATCAGGAGTGGTGTACACAAGGGGGACTGTGCCCGTTCCTGCTCCATCGTTTGTATTGCCCATATCGTCCTCAACCAATGCATGGACCCGAATACCGGACTGAAAAAGCTTCTTCGCCTCATTGAGATTAGCGACAGTAATGTCTACCGGATAACTTGGGTTCTCACCAAGTCCAGTCCTGGTGTCCTGTTTAACTTCTGCACCAGTAGATGCTCCCGTGTAGCCATCAATATTCGGAGTGAATACCGTATGGCTCTTGGTGATCCGTACTCCTGGTGATTTAACGGTAATCAAAAATCTGACTGTGTTAAAGTCCGCGGTGCATTCAGTCTCTACAAGTATTTCCATGGGAGGTCTTGTCGTTTTAAAACGCAACACAACATCGGTATCTGAATATACTTCGCAACATAGATAATTCAATACTTCAAACACTACTGTGTAAGTCCCTGGCTTCAACTGCTCTCCCTGGAACCAGACAGAACCACCGCCATCATCTACGAGGGGATTGTTGCACGACCATTTTGCCAGGTTTATGACACGGTGTGGGTTCACACCTGCCTGGTTTGAATATGCTTTCCACTCTGGACCGCCATCATCATATCTCAGATGGCTGCAGTACCCAACCGTCCAACGTTGCTGAGGATTTAAACTGGACCTGGAATACATGTACGGCGTATTAGCACCTGGTGTATAGGTGCTCACCTGGCAATTATCCCTTTTGTCTTCACACTCTCGACCATCAGGCATAGGAATAGCATTGTACACCGGTCTG
Organism: Candidatus Dojkabacteria bacterium; assembly: GCA_048615375.1. Classification (GTDB taxonomy): domain Bacteria; phylum Patescibacteriota; class Dojkabacteria; order JAOAGR01; family JAOAGR01; genus JBMCLJ01. The sequence goes on from JBMCLJ010000046.1 coordinate 3,656, forward strand.
GTACCGCCAAATCCCATGCCCCACCTGGAAAGATCAAGTGTCTGGATTGAAGTTTTATATACTTCAGTGCTCTCGAGCGCGTTGACTGTGGTGATGTCAACGGTATCTGGAATAAAGAATAGCATGAATCCATCATCAAAATGCATTGTCCTGCCATCAGCAGAACCTATATAAAGGCTGTCTCCATAGTCATATCTGACATTAGGTATAACTTTTCTGTACACGGGGGTGAAGAAGCTGATCGGGTCACGCATACGTGGATGTCGAAGATATCTATTATTTGAAAGATATATAAATTCCTGTGAGTAATCACGGAGATTAACGCCACGAGGGGAGATACCACCACGGTATACCGGAGTCATTTCTGCTCCTCCATCACTATTCGTATTCCCTGGTTCATGAAGCTTTCCCCATCCCGGCTTGCCTTTGTGAATTGCGCAGTCATTGCTGGGAGAGAGCGATGTACCGCTTGTAGCACACCCACCTTCTTTCATAACAGTAGTTACTGTTTCGTACACCGCGTCAGCGTCGTAGAGTACTTTCTCTTCAACTTTTTCTTTAAATTCGTTGATAAATGTGCTGTTCCAGACCAGACCCGCCATAGTCACCACAAGTATCAGTCCAGTGATTTTACCTGTTAAGCTGTATTTTCTTCTTTGAGCAGTCTTCGTATTGAACATAATAAAGCAGCGTGAACCAACCAGGCAGCTCGGCGTAGAAGACGTTAAAGATGGGGAAGAGTGCATCAATCTGAGTTGATACATACCTGATATACAGCCTAATGCTTTTTAAAATTTCAGTCAAGTGATCAACTCTCTTTGCATAATAATGACAGTAGTGACAGAGCATTGTTCTGTCACTACTGTCACTAAAGTTCTTGTTTGAAGAAGTTATTTTGGATATAGCCGGAATAGTACAGAATCACAGTCCAATATGTTCCCGTTCTACCGTATCACCATCCGAGCCACCAAAACCACGGAATATAAGATACTGCGCGTCAAAGTCGATGAGGAGGATGGGGTGAGTGAAGTCTTTGAAATAGAGATCGGCATTTTTAGAATCTGAACCCTTTGTACTTTGGGCAACGACACCATTCGCTACCACTAGCCCCCTCACGATATCAGTTTTATTGGCTTGCGAGGTAATGAAGTTTGTCTTAGCAAACATGGCTCCTTCATATACATTAACCGCTTCCTTATTGAGTGGTACGAGCTCTATACTCCCTACATCTCCTGAGTTGATATACATTCGGAACCTGGTACTATTATTTCGCTCACGGTAGGAGACTCTATCAGTTTTAATCCCATCTAATTCAACCTTCGCGAACGCTGCACGTACTTGTATATTACTACCGGGCTTACTACTATAAACAATTACTTTTGCATTTTTATCAGCAGGAATATCGTCAATGATTTGAATTGTATCAAATGCTGATACGTCCAGTATAGTTGGTAGCTCTCTATTAAAATCTCTGTTAGAAGTAAAGATCTTACTTAATTCATATTTAGTATAAGAACCGTTTAACTTGTAAACCTGGGATATATTTTGCAATCCACTACTTATGTCTGAAAACATAGCATCATGCGTGATTCCATTGCTATTCACCTGGAAGCAGAAATCTCCGTTATTCTGCCTCGTCGGACGTATTCCTGTTGCAATTCCGGGACAACCAGCTGTATCACCGCCTTGTTCAAAGGTAAAATCGCTGACATTAGGGTTAACAGGCCGATATTTCTTCTCATTAATGAATTTCATGTTATCGACATCGTTCGCATTAGCCTTCTGCCCTAACCACATTTTATTATATTTATTAGCACCCCCGGATGTTATCGGTTCTTTCGACCTGAAGTCTCCTCCCATAGTCTGGAAGTAAGCGACTCCGCATTTGTTAAAGTGAGAGTCTCCAGTTGTATGAATAAGTGGCAGGTTGTTGGCATCCGCTCCTTCGTTCATATTGCCGAGATCATCAGTAATCCCTGCGAAAACTCTCATTCCATCCTGAAAAAACCTCTTACTTTCTTCAAAACTCATCGCGAAACTCATATCAAATGCCACCATTGCATCACCTTCGGGAGAAGTACCAGCATCAGCCGGAGTAGGATTTGCAGATCGTGTCCCTGCAATTGTTTTTACATTTTCAGGCTTATATGCTTCGTCATTAGGGGTTATATGGAATAAGCCGCTTGCTATCCTGTTTCCTGGCGAGCTTGCTTTCACTATAAATCGTACAGTTCCGAAGTCATTTGTGCAAAGATACTCTACACTTTCAATTTTCACCTTGCCTGCCTTCTTACCATAGAATCTAAGGAATAAATTACTTTGTGTGCCTGCTCTTCCTCCATAAAGATCATAGACTTCTACAAGTACTTTATATTTTCTCACACCTTTTGCTAAGTTATCTTTTAATCTTTCTTTAAATGAGATCCCATTATGATCTTTGAGATAATTATTAAATGATAAAGGGATGACACTGACATTTGCTGGACCGGCTGGATTACCATTCAGATCAGTAAGTCTAACTCTTCTTTTATAACTTGGCACGTCTTCTTTTCTATTAACAGCAACACCTTTTGCTTCCAAAGCATTGTAAACATAGTTATCCATTATACCCGTCCATGACACGTATAAATCATCAATTTTGTAGCGTACCAGCGTACCACCACCTGCAGTATATCCATAGAAGTTTGACTTGATTATTGTATTAAATTCAGGACTTTCGAGTCGGGCTATTTCACCAGGCTGGTCGGTATCAATGGGCAACACAGTTTCAGCGTCCGGTCTATTGTAGAGATCTTCTGGTATAATAATTATCCTGAAGGCTTCATCAATTCTAGCTTCATTACAATTCCAAATACCTGTATGCGGTGCTGAGTTCAAAAACCATTCATGTAATGGTTTATTTGTTTCTTTTTGCGTATTATGCTTATAATTCCAACCATTCGGGCCTCCTTCTTTACTTTTCTGACCAATCACACCTGCACTAGTAAAATCAAATCTTGAACCATTTGGGAACTCAACTAAAAGAGGGTTTGGCATCCAATCATTTTTATCTGGTGTTCTAACTTCTAGTTGCGCCTGAGGATGTTTTCTGAGCCCTAACATCTGGAATGCCTGAGAGTAATCTTTCCAATTAGTGCTATGACGGATATGATCAGGAATTGCATTTTCCAGATCATCAGGAATATGGCTATATTCTGATGGGAAGGTACTCTTAAGTCGATTTAAGTATTGTTCTACCCTAAGTTCGTCACCAGGAATGAGATCCCAACCATTCAACCATGGATATTGTTCATTCTCGACAGGGTATTCACTACAGGGAGCGAGTGTTATATCTTCAATAGAATTAATGCTGACATTTTCGAAATTTAAATCTAAGTCACTGACAGATCTATACCAGTGAGTGAATTCACCTCGACCTTTTGCTCCATCCTCGTCAAACCTTCCACGATCTGGAGCATTTGATTGATTAATACTTACTTCAAGGTATCTATTAAATATTTCATCAGTACTTCGGGATGGGTCAATACCACCACTTTTATGAGCTAGAAATGGTTTAAGTTTTGAATTAGGATCTCCAAAACCAGAAGGTCCATTTCCAGTATGAGGAGGAAGCCCTCTCATTGTTTCATAAGCATCATAACCATAATATTTGTCTATCATCACCATATTATTTCCTTGGACTTTATAAAACTGATCCTTACATCCACCACTGTCATAAGCACATGACTTGCTACTTTGCGCGACCTGAACATAATCACTTGCCATAGTAGGTGATGTAGCTTTTGCTTCAAATATTTTTTCAAATGCATCTCCCATCTCCTCACTCCAGTATAAATTAGTCATTACTAATATCATAATACTGAACGCTACTATACACTTAAGGAATAATTTTGGAATAATTGTATGTGATAAATTTAACATGTACAACCTAAGTTATCTATTCAAGTAATGTGATTAAGGACACATGCAGGATGGATTATTTCTTATAGATATCAATAAATTCTACCCCCCAAACCCCTGCAAAAAACCTTTAACTTTTTTCACAAGCTGTTCGTTAGATAATGTCAATTTAATCAAATACCCTTCAGCACCATGGTCAAAGGCTTCCTTTACATTATTGGTAAGGGCGAGATTGGTCAACATCACTATTATTGGTTTTTTGTATGTATTCTGATCTCCTTTCATCGTGCGCAGACACTCCAGTCCGTCAGGACCGTCATTCATCATAATATCAAGGAGAATTAAATCATAGACATTATCTGCAGCTTTTTGCAAAGCTTCATTCCCATTGCTGGCTGTATCAATCTGAAATCCCGCGTCCATGAGAACTTCTGAATATAACTCGAGGATATTGGGCTCGTCATCAACGATGAGGATCTTTTTTGATGCTGTATTTAAATCTGACATAGACAGGTTTTATATTTTCTATTAAACAAACATAGCATTATCTGAAACGCTTGTAAACTCCAGTACTAAAAACAAAATGTATACACCATTATCATCAATTCTCCCCGAAATACACAAAATTAAACGCGGGAAGATTATCAGTATCTCCACTTGGAAGGCGAAACTTCAGCAGGTTATCACTTCCCAGTCCTCCGACACCAGATCCTGAGGCGATAAACTCAAAACTACCTGTAGAAGCCACAAGCTTATCCTGATTATACGCTTCAATCCCAACCCCCAGACCTGAAACAGGAACATTCGAATCCAATATTCTCGTTTGAATTGCTACCGTACGAGCCCTGAGGGTTGGACTTGCGTCTTCATTATACATTGTTACTTTAGCTGAATTCATCCCGGGACAGGGAAGGATTCCCTTAAGTACTTTATACCGCCCGGCGGATTCGTATACTTGAGTGACCTCGATTTTCACATCTGGATTAGTAAAGCTCGATGGTTGATCACCGGATATATTCGCACAGCTGATCTTTATCTGATCTACATCCTTTGGAGTTGTCTCGGTACCTGTAAATAACGTAACCGGCTTAGTGTAGTCAAGGGGTACAAAGTTATCTTCCGGTTTTTTTGAATATACTTCTACGCCTAAATCTTCAAATGCCGCGCATCCTTCAACGCGTGTAAATGTATCCCCTTTGGTGAAATTACATCCTTCACCTCCGGCCTGCAGAATTTTAATTATTTCATTGATCACATTCTCGCTCGCAAGTATCGCCTGATCAAAGTCCGCCGACCGCCTGACATTTGTCCTGCTGGACAGAATTCGGCTCGCGAGCCCAATCAGAATAAGCAAGGTCAGCGTACTGATTACCAGTACGATCAGTAATGCCTGGCCTTTTTCTCCACGCAGTGTGCAATATGCGGTAATTTTTTTACTCCTGTTCTTTAACATTACGGGTACTTACTCCAAATATATACTTATAAGGGTTTTTATCATCATCACAACTGAAGACTTTTCTTTCCTCAATCTCATGCGGATCACATGCCTGAACAACAATATATAACAATGTATTCTTCGCTTCAGCATCTTTATTACCGTCATCATCAATCGTGACGCGCAGATTCTGAACCTGGACTACAGTATCAGAAGTCAGAATAGTCGGATTAGCTTTCTCTGAAGAAGAGCAGTCCGAACCATCGAGAGTTGCCATTATAAGCCTCCCTTCATCATCGCTCACTGTATCAGCTCGAAGCAACATATACACCGGGTCACTACTGCCATATGTCCGTTCTATCAACAGACCGTTCGGACACCGCTTAACTGTATCAGCTGCCCGTACCTGGTTTTTTATGACACTTGCGGCGTTATCCAGCTCAAATATAAAATCATTGGTACGCTCCGTATCCAGCGCAAAGGTAGCCAGATTAATAATAATACTCGACATAAACACGGAAACAATAGAAAAAATGGCTATAGAAACCAGAGTCTCCATTATTGTGAAACCTTTTTCATGGTCTCTTGCTTTTTTCATTGCTTTTTTCTTACATGTTGTATACATATCTCTGTTCTTATTAATTCGCAACAGGACACACTATCCTGTATACCATGGTAACTGTCATTGGTTCGGAGACAAACGCTCTTTTAGGGTTATCAGCGGACTGGAAGTACACGATCACTTCAAAGTCTATGCTGTTCTGACTCGGATTTCTTAGATAATTTGAGGGGCTGTAGGTAGCTTTCTTATTAATTGATACATACATTGGCAGGTTCACAGCACCAAACTGATCGCCTATCTTATAATACGTGTAGCTACGAAATTTTTCATCTTCGACAGGAATAGATTCTTCAGCGATACCATTTATTCTATCACCGTCAGAAAAACTCAAATCAAAATCTCCCGGTATACCACTCACATTACTAAGATCAGGTAAATTCAGAGCAAAATAATCATTACTGGAGTTTGTTGTACATACACGTTCCCAGCCTGCTTTAAAAAAGACTGTACCTGGCAGAGCACTTATATCGCCCACCTTAGTAATATCATGTTCAGACTTATTATTTCTAAACCCCAGCTCCATTAAACGCAACTGCTCGGATATGACATTTTGTACTTGTATAGCTGTTTCCTCGAGAAGATTATTCTGCGCCCGTATACCAAGCTGTGAAGCGAATACCACTGAGCTGGTCATAGTAACCACACTGATCGCGATCGCGACCAGGACTTCCATGAGGCTGAAGCCGCGTTCTTTTGATTTCGCGAAAGCCTTCTTACCTTTGTGTATGAATTGTGTAATACGTTTACTACTCATTGCGCGAATTGCTATATAGTATGCGATAGTCTTCGTTTATCTGCCAGCAGAGGATCGGGCTGCATGTCAGCACCAGCAGTACAATAATTGCCACAGGTCACAACTGTCCCGGTATTACCGTTAATTCGAAGAGATCGGTAGTTTATTGCAGCGGTTCCCATATTTTTAATGCCAATCTGGCAATTCTCAGCACCGCCTGCTGGTTCCCCGTATCCCGCGGTGAAGAACATGCCTACTTTACCATCCTGTGTCGCGCATTTTTTTAATCCTTGCGGAGTATCATCCAACACGACCCTGCCTATTTTGTCTACCTCATCACCGGTCTTAACACCGTCGGAAGAATCAGTTTCCTGTGAACATTGAAGGGGAACTGCGGTACCCAGCCTCCCGCCTCTACCCGTGGGTTTTGGTGCCTGCCCTCCATCACAAACGAAAATCTGTCCAGATTTAAGCTTAATAATATCTGCGCGTAAGTCAGCAAGGTCATATTCATTTGTGGCACCACTTTGAACGAAATATACCGCCTGTCGGATTATCTTAATCCCGCCGTTGGCATCATTTTGTAAATACATTGTCCAGCCTACGTTGATTTTCCGCTGTGTAAAGATATTAACATCGTCTGCACTGCCCGTTACAAAGCTGTTTCGTGCCATATTCTGCGTCTTCTGAATTTCTACCTTGATTGTACGTATCGCTTCGTCAAGTACTACCATATTTTGAAGGTAAATCACACCGGCTCCGAGAATATAGCT
>JBMCLJ010000047.1:0-10972 GCA_048615375.1 Candidatus Dojkabacteria bacterium
CCCGAAGAGTTACAAAATATTTGATTTTATTCCGCACTAAATGGGAAAGTCAGGAGCTCTGTAATAAACTCCTGTAAGTATTCTGCTGGTATAGCGAATGCAATATTTTCTACTCCCCGTACACCAGCGAAGTTTACTCCAACCACTTCACCTTCACTGTTCAGTAATGGACCTCCGGAATTACCTGGGTTTACAGCGGCATCTGTTTGTATCGCATCAGGAAATCGTATGGAAACCCCCCGAAATGTTGACGGTTCTATGACGACTTCTCTATTGACTCCACTGATAATGCCGGAAGTAATCGTACTCTCAAGACTCCCCAAAGGATTACCGATTGCAACAACCGCTTGTCCTGGACGAATTTGCGTGGTAGAAAGTGGTAATGCAGGAAGATTTGAAGCATTCACACGGAGAAGTGCAAGATCATTTTCCGGTCTGCGGGTCACTGATTGTACCTCGTATCTGTTGCCATCCTGTAATTGGACGAAATATGACGCGTTCGTGAATGAAACTACATGATAATTAGTAGCAATTATCCCTGTTGCGTCAACGATAAATCCTGAACCAATAATACCTTGACGTGGAATACCGATACTTACCACAGAAGGACTCGCGCTTTCATAGATATCACTTACATCCCTGAGTTCTACGGGGGAAGAAGCGTTGATCTGCCGGGTATCCTGATTTAATTCATGCATGCCATTGCTTAGAGCTGCTTCTTTGCTTGAATCAGCGTTTTCACTTCTCGTCTCTACTGCTGTATTCCTGTTGGCATGAATAAATATAAAGAAACCAGACACAGCAACCAGCGGGATAATTAAAAAACTTATTCCCATAACCAGAATACCAATAAATTTTCCTCGTGTGCCATCTGCGTTGTCCTTTTCAGGTAGTATTGTAATTGTAGTGTGTTCCATTTCAACAATGTTCCTTCACCATAGTAAGTTTCGCTATATTACAGTTATAGACTTTTTTTCTTTCGCCTGCCATGCCGAATGACAGATACTCCCCCCAGGCCTCTCCAGAAGAGCTTTTGATTAAAGTACTGGTTAATCACTGGTAGAATAATGGCAAGTATCGTACAATGTGCTGTATGAAAGCACTTATTACCGCAGGAGGCCGGGGGACACGCTTACGACCGCTCACTCATACCCAGAACAAGCATGTACTTCCTATAGCCAATAAGCCGATTATTTTTTATGCAATTGAAGATTGCGTGCAAATTGGGATAAAAGACATAATCATTAGCATTAACAAAGGGGATACCGAACTCCCCGGGGTTGTTGGTGATGGAAGTAGATGGGGGATACATATCACCTACCAGGAGCAGGATGCACCACTTGGGCTTGGTTTTGTACTTAAAATTGCTGAGCCGCTAATAAAAAACGATGACTTCGTGTTTTATTATGGTGATAATATCTTTACCGGAGGACTGAAAAAGCACGTCCAAAAATGGAAAAAAGAAGGCACTAACTTTCATCTTTGCCTCGTCAAGGTACAAGATCCAGAACGTTTTGGTGTTGCGTTGACAGAAAAAAACCGGGTAATCACTACAGTCGAGAAGCCACAGAACTTCGTCAGTGATCTGGCAATTACCGGTATACAGTTGTATGACAAAAATATATTCGAAGCTATTAAACATACCAAACCCACTCCGCCAAGAGCCGGACGTACTATCGCGGAAATGGATATACCACCTGCTAATCAGTGGTTGATCGACAATGGCTTTACAGCCAGCTATTCAATCATCAATGGCTGGTGGAAAGATACCGGAAAACCGGAATCCCTTCTTTCAGCAAATCAATTAGTTCTGGAAACAACCAAGGGAAAAATCGAAGGGGTACTCAATGAATCTACTATTGAAGGAAAAGTACAGGTCGGCAAAGGCTCTCTCATAGAAAACTCTGTTGTACGGGGCCCGGTCGTTATCGGGAAAGACTGTGTGATCAAAAATGCCTATATCGGTCCTTTTACCGCCATATCTGATTCGTGTGAAGTAACAGAATGTGAAATAGAAAATAGTATCGTGCTTGCGCATGCCACAATCCATGACCTTACAACACGGCTTGATTCAAGCATTATTGGCTGTAATACATCTGTTCACTCAAAAACTACTAAACCCATGAACCTCAATCTCTTACTAGGAGACAATTGTGCAGTGCATATACCAAAATAAGGATGCTTGACTGCATACATGTACCACCAGTCGTTTTGCATTTCGAGTATAAGGATTTATAATTCCTTGTATTTTCTTACAATCAATATCCCTATGAAAAAAACAATCGCAATTATCGGAACAGGGTACGTGGGTTTAACCACAGCCGCGTTACTGTCGAATGCAGGCTTTACCGTGTACACAGTAGACATTAATAAAGAGAAAATCGACACGATCAAAACAGGCAAGTCATACTTCTATGAGGCTGGGCTTAATGAGTTTGTGAAGAAAGGCGTAGAACTTGGTACGCTCCTGCCGACCACTTCAGTTGAAGAAGCTGTTCCGCAGGCTGATATTGTGTTTTCGTGTGTTGGAACCCCGGACAAGCCGGACGGGAGCTCCGATCTAACCCAGATCTACGCCGCTGCTGAGTCTGTAGTGAAACACGCGAAAGAGGGTCTTATTTTCGTCCAGAAGAGCACAGTTCCTGTCGGTACCGGTAAAGCAGTACGTGAACATATGCGTTCTACCCGTCCAGACGTTTCTGTACACTATATTTCTAATCCTGAGTTTCTTGCAGAAGGTTCAGCGGTGTACGATACCTTGCACTTTGACCGCCTCGTTGTCGGTGGTGAGGACAACGAAGCTGTTCAGGAAGTCGTTACGGTATTTCATGAATTAACCAGGTTCGCGAAAAGCATTGACGCGAGCGAATACGCCGAGTACGCGGCATTTTACAATGGTAAGCTCTTCAATGATGATCCTCAGATTATCACGACAAACCTGGAAAGCGCCGAGTTAATAAAAGTTACTGCGAACGCGTTTTTAGCTTTGAAAATTTCATTCGCGAATTCCATCGCATTACTCTGCGATACATCAGGCGCGGATATCAGCCAGGTCATGCATGGAGTCGGTGGTGACAGGCGAATCGGCAAGTCCTTCCTGTACGCGGGTCTTGGCTGGGGAGGCGGTTGCTTCCCGAAAGATGTCAGTGGATTACTCGCTGTTGGTCAGTCCCACGGCGTGCAGCTACCCATCATGGAATCAGCTGTTGAAGTAAACCAGGGAATGCCGGAGTATGCTGTTGAAAAACTTGCCCAGGAAGCCGGCAACCTGCCGGAAAAGACAATAGCGATTTTAGGACTTTCATTCAAACCAGGTACAAGTGATGTCCGCAGGTCTCAATCAATCAAACTCGCGAATATGCTCGCCCAGATAGCAAAAGAAGTACGTGCTTTTGATCCTCAAGCAATGGAGGAAGCCAGAGAACATACCGACGAGGAGGTGCTGTTTACCGGTACTCTCGAAGAGTGCATCGAAGGTGCAGATGTCGTAGTACTGGCGACAGAGTGGAAAGAGTTTATCGAATACGACTGGACTTCAGTACAGGATAAACTCAAAGGAACAATACTACTCGACGCCAGGAACCGACTGGACAAAGACGCCATCACCGCGGCGGGGATGAGATATGTGGGGATTGGAAGGTAACACCCCCGCTCCTTACTTCGCTATTGCTTCGTGGAGCCGCATCTCACGCAGGAGTCTTCGTGACAACGAGAATCCTGTGCTGCAATGCACTTTAAGAGCAAGGGAACAATAATCATTGTTCCCTACGGCTGGATTACGATGTAATTGCATCGGATGAGGTTTGTGGGGATGTTTGGGGCTGAGGGGAAGAATGACCGGTATCGATAATCATTCTGGCATCGTGGTACTGACGGTAAAAATCCGGATTTGCTTCGCGATAACGCTCCATGAGCTTATCGAGTCTTTCACTCAGTATCGTATCAACCTGGTGTATAGTCTCAGATATCTGCTCACCAGCGTCTTTTCTCTCTACAATCGCGGTACGTGGAGCAACAGTGACGTTTTGCAGCTCTGTTATGTCCTCCTGAAATGTCTCAAGCTCATCCCGTGTAATATTGTAGTCGCCTAACTCTTCAAGCAAGTCAATCGCCTTGTCATGAATACCCTGTAACATCTCGATCAACACGGTATCCCGCGATTTTTCAAGCTTTGACCGGGAAAAGTCCATCGCCGATTGCAGCTCAATCAGGTTCTTCATGCTCGCGCAGGTATACAGGATACCCGCGATTTCCAGACCTTTATTGATACTTGCTTCAGTAAATTCCTCTTTCTGATCGGTAATACCGGTGATGTCTTTCTGCCGGTTTTTCACCGCTTCGCCAAGAGCATCAAGTTTTTGGCGCAGCTCCTGCACATTCTGACCAAATACCGGCAAGGTAGACCAGGTCGGCGTATACTTCACAAGCACCTGCACGACGGTATAATACATTGTTAACTTATTTTCATATCTTTTTTTCATGGTGAATTTTTTCTACATGGCTAATTAATAACCTGGCACCTCCCACAGCATTTACCTGCCGACCTGCATACATCTTTGCGTTAAGGAGCGATGGTGGAGCTGGAGTGTACGCCTGAAGGCTTGTATGGTGTCACTTGTTGGAGATCGTGTTCAGGTCTATGGATCATAGGTACAAGATCCATGCTCCATAGTACGACATTAGTTCCTGTTTGTCACATCGGTTCGCTCAAGACGCCGGCTGCCTCGCTTCATTGTCCGATCCATCTGATGCTCCAGCCGAATAATACGCTCCACCGTCCAGTCAAATTTCTCCCCTGTCTCAAGGTATTGCTTAAAGGTACTAGCTGATTTCTTCACTGTCCCGTCGCATTACTTGATCGCCCCAGCGAATTTCCCCACTGTCCCACCCAGTTTCTTCACCATTCTTCAGGTTTATTGCGTAAAGAACATTGATTATTGTTCTTTACGAAATCTCACACAGGAGAGTAAGCTGCCCCCTCTTAGTAAAATAAGAGGGGGCAAAGCGCGCGAAGCAAGCTTGGGGGTGTTACTGCAGGTCCTCCGGTAATCCCTCTACTATCTTTTTCACCTCTCCAGCTTTGTCGAGAGCGCATACCAGTATCGCGGAATCTGTTTCTACCACGGCTATCCTGTGCACGCCGACTAACGCGACCCTTTTTCTGGATACAACGAGATTATCTGAAGCGTCAAAAGAAGCTATAACATTCCTGTTCATGCGCTCGCCTGCAACTTCCTGGACTGTTCTCCAGTTCGCGACATCTATCCACGATAATTCCGCTGGTATAACCCAGATGTTTTCAGAATGCTCCGCGATGCCGTAATCGATAGAAATTTTCCTGCATTTTTTGAATAATTCTTTTTGTTTTTCTGTATCACTTGCTTTACCGTACTCCATCAACACTTCGTATGTTTCCGGGACGAGTTTTTTATACTCCTGAAGCATTGTCTTCGCTATAAATGCGTAATTTCCCATGTTCCAGAGATACTTCCAGCTCCTCACAAACTCTTGTGCGGTCCTGGCGTCCGGTTTTTCTTTAAAACTGCTTTTTGTAAAAATAATCTGACTTTCTATCCTGCCAATAGGCTCCCCCATCTCGATATAGCCAAAACCGGTTTCCGGATAATCAGGATTCGTACCAATCGCGAATATTTTATCCGGATGCTGTTCGAGAGCCTGAAACGCGATATCCTGTACTTTATACAGCTCTTCCGGTTTTGGGATATGGTGGTCGCACTGCGCCAGGTATATCGCGGTATCTGGATCTCTCAGGGAAATAGTCGCACTGATTAATCCAATCGCTGCCATAGTATCCATAGAGACGGGCTCACAAATGAAATTCGACTCCGGCAACTCAGGTAGCTCCACTCTGGCCTGTTCAAAGGCAGAGGAGGTAATAGAAACGAAAATCTCTTGTGGTTCGAACTTTATCGCGAGCCTCTCGTAGGTTTCACGAAGTAAACTCTTATCTGAGAACAGTTTCAGAAACTGTTTTGGGCTTGATTTAGTTGACAGAGGCCAGAGTCTCTTCCCTGTGCCTCCTGCCAGAATAACGACCGCTTTATTCATGGTGCTCATTCGTTACAACACTTCAATTACGACCATAGGTTTTTTATCGTACTTTTGTGTCAACTCTCTTTCAGCGTAATTTTTAATAATTGAATGAATTGTTTCTTTTCTCTTATCATGTGAATGAATTACATGATCGACAATACCTGGAATGAGAGATTTATATAAAAAGTCATCTTTTTTCTGAATATAGAATCCTTTATGAACCAGCGAGATATCACCTGATCCGAAACCTGGTGAATCAATATTCTTCATAGTGACGAATATCACTCCTTCATCCATCAGTAACTGTCTCTCTTCAACAATCCCCGGGTCAAAGTCACCTACCCGGTTTCCTTCTACCCAATGTGGTGTTGTATCTACTGATGCAACGATTTCCCACCCGTTTTGCGTGATTTCCAGCACCATACCTTCATGCGGCATAATCACATCAGACTCATTATAACCAATACTCAGGGCAATATTTTTGTTTGCCGCGAGCATCTTTGGCTCTCCGTGAATCGGCATAACGTACTTCGGCTTGGTTAAACGGAGCATCAAACGATGATCTTCTTCATGACCATGTCCAGTCGCGTGAATAGTCAAATAATCATTGACAACAACTTTTACTCCTTTTTTTGTTATTAAATTAATCAGGTAATCAATTTTTCCTTCGTTTCCAGGGATACGTGAAGAAGAGAATATGATAGTATCACTTTTCTTCAAAGTAATCTTGGAGTGGGAGTCACTCGCCATTCGCATAAGCGCGGCATTTGGCTCACCCTGCGAGCCAGTCGTCAGGATAACAAGCTTATTATCAGGAATCTTATTGATATCATGGAATGGTACAAAGGTTGAGTTGAGTACATTGATATAGCCGAGCTGATGGGATATCTTAACCATGGTTTCCAGGGATCGTCCCAGTACTGCCACTGACTTTCCGTGCTTTTCGGCAAGCTCAATAACCTGACGGATTCTGTTGACCATGGTAGAGAACATGCCGATAAGAAGCCGGCCTTCAGCATCACGAATCTGATCTTCCATGTCCTTCGCGATAAGCGTCTCTGACTCAGCCCAGCCTTTTTTCCACGCGTTTGTTGATTCGTCCATCAGAAGCAGTACACCTTCGTCGCCAAGCTTGGCGAGCTTTGAATAGTCGGAAGGAGTTTCTTTATAGGGAGCGCTATCAAATTTATAGTCACTTGGCGTCACGACTCTTCCAACTGGAGTATCTATAGCGATACCGTAGTTATCTGGAATTGTGTGCGTCATTTTAAAGTGCGAAAGTTTAAACTTCCCCAGGTAATACGAGCTATCTCCGTCAATCTCAGTGATTTTTACTTTACTCAGAAGATCTGTTTCTTTAAACTTTTCACGGATCAATCCCGCTGCCAATCGTGGCGCGTAAATCTGTGGAAAACCGAGACTTTCAATAGTATGCTGCAATCCTCCGATATGATCTGTGTGACCGTGGGTAATGACAATGCCCCGGATATTTTGCTTTTTCTCGTCAAGATAGCTTAAATTTGGTACCAGCGCGTCAATACCGAGTAGCTCTTCACCTGGAAATCCTATTCCTACATCAATTATCATGATGTCCTGTTCATATTCGAGGACGGTACAGTTAGTTCCCACCATCGAGACGCCACTTACCGGCACAATTCGCAATTTATGTTCTTCGTTTTCACTGTGATATTCATAGGAACTTCTGTCTCCCCAGTTCATCGCGTTCGCTGTTTTGTAGAGCGTCTTATCTTCAATTTTGCGCGCAATTCCTCTGTTTGCATCTCGGGGAGCTCCGCCACGCGAACGCCTGTTCCTCCCGTCACGGGAGCGACCGGATGGTCTTTGCTGGTTTCTACTCTGATGTGAGTCTCTTCGTTGATTATTATCTCTTCGATTATTAAATCTTCTTCTACGTGGCCTTTGGCCTTGTGATTGGGATTGGTTCTGTGTGTTAGTTCCGGACGTGTTCCGGTTATTTTGAGGTTCCATATCAAATATTCATTTATTTCTATGCAATGTAACGTTTAATTTCTGTTCACGCAATTATGTGTAAACTCAAACAATTACTAGTTTTCTTTATTTTTAAATCTATTTCTTAATTCTTTATATAATTACTGTTTCTTAGTAGCCTGGTAAATGCCTAAAATCGATAATCCTGTCACTACTATCGCTGGCAAGTTTGACTGGATAATTTCCAGAATGTTTTCCCGGAATTCGTTGTTTACAATGAGTTGTACTATAAATAATATACTTATAGATAACAGCATCAATACAGCAGTGCAGAGTAAACTAAACTTAAAGATGCGTTTTATCCAGAAATCATCACGCAGTTCTGTAAGCTTAATTTGCTCAAACTGTTCTTCGCTCGTTATAACGATTCCTTTTTGTTTTCGTTTGTTTTGTTCAGGCAAGTACTATACCAGGTACTAAATAATGCAGCTCCTTGAGCCGTATTGCCGCGGCGTATGTCGAGACCCGGAAATCTCGTGCAAACTGGTTAATAATATCTTCACCGACCTGATCACCTTCCTGTATTTTCAGGTTATCGAAGTATTCTTTCACAGCAGACGCTGGCATTAAGATCTCCCCTGCCAGTCTATCAGCTTCCCTTTCAATTTTAAAGTTGTCCGAATTTTTCTTCTCACGGTTCAACAGACCTTCTTTTTTAACCAGCTGCTGGTGCAACACAAAGTGCGCGATCTCATGCGCGACCGAAAACCTGAATCGTGAAAGTGAATGCAGCATATTCGCGATAATCCTGCACTTTCCCGTCTGCTTGTCATACTCAATGCACGCGTTAAATTCTTCAGGGCGTTTTTCCACCACAACCTCGATACCCAGCTCATTAGCCAGGCGAATTACATCAACGAATCCTTTTTCGCGATAGACATCATCAACTAAATTTTTCAACTGTTCTCTATTCATAACGCTATGCTATTTTACAATGAAGTGCATGTATTTTACAACATGAATTGTAATTAGATATAATACATTCCCTCATCAGAATAGTAAAAACAAACTCATCCTCATTTATATAGTCGATATGCATTACATACTACTATGAGTATGGATACTAGTGAAAATCAGCAAAGGTTACAAACTAAGGCAAATCAAGGCAATATACTTGCTGAGTTTATACTCAGGATGTTTTATACCGTACCTGACACATGCTTTATCGGCAAAATAAGTCCTGTGACTACAAACCCATTCATGGTTACGGGATGGAATCAGCTCCAACACTTCACGGGAGAAATAACTACTCCAGCTCATATTCATCAAACCGATGAGACGGTACAAAAATATCTATTACAAAGGAATCAAAGTCATACGCAACGAAATGATCAGATGAAGGGTATAGAGCAACTTCTAGGACATTTTGAAGCAGGTGCAATTATTATTTTTAATGGTATTGTGCTATCAACTCTGGGAGAGTTTGACGATAGAGTTACTTATCTTCAGAGTCAGGGGTATGTAGCTTACCGTGATCGAAAATATACTCCGGCTTATCCTGGCGCAGGATTCCTGCTTCTGGAACAAATCCTGTATTCTGTTTGTGATTCTGATCTTCAGAAATGGTTACTTAAAAAGATATTTCTACCCTCTGCTCTGGCATCTGAACGTGAGATCTATAAAATTACAGTCAATAATTCAATCATCACGCTGCGATTAGAGCCGCTTGAAATTATTGATTTTGGAGAGGCAATGATTCTATCAATAACCCGTGAAGACAATGAAACCAAACTCAAGAACACTGGAAAGCAGTCAGAAAAGAGTCAGAGAAAGCGTAAAAAGAAAAACGATAAATACTCATGCATAATATAGAAGGAGAGGACTCAGTTCAATATATAAACAGATATTCAATACGATCACCTTATGAAGAAGGAATATAAATATCTATATGGATATGAGAATGTTCTTAATTGTAGCATTTACTGGTATTGACAATGGGGTCAACCATATTTTATATAATACCTGATATTGATTCCTCAGATGTTGTGAAGATGCTATGATTGCTCGCATTATATTGCAAGCATCTTATGGAACAGAATGGCATCGGCGACAAAACCAGGGAGCTTAGATCAAGGCGAGGTCTGACTCAAGAAGACCTGGCAAGAAAAGCCGATATCCCGTTAACAACACTTACAAAAATCGAGAATAGTGTTATTAAGAACACATCTATTGGAAGTATCAAAAAGATAGCCTCTGCACTTCAGTTAGTATTGATGATTTGGTAAATAATTAGTTTTTGTAACGATATGCAAAGAGTACTGAGTAACAAAAATAATAAACTGGTTGGGGAAGAACTCAAAAGAGCAATTAAGCCAAAGTCTAGATTATCAGTACTTTCAGCATTATTCACAATCTTTGCCTTCGATGAGTTGAAGACGAGTTTCGGGAAACTTGATTCTGCCTGGATATCGAGACAATTTGCAGATTGGATTTAAAGCAAGGCCGAGATCAAGACAGTAATAAAGCCACAACCATGCAGCAGCTCTACCAGGTAACAAATAGTGATGGCTCTGGAATAGCAATACATGGAAACTCCTCCCTCAGTTCAGATGGTCTTGGTTATATCGCATCTGGTACATCATCCGCTCTCAATATACTCTCTGATGATCCAAGTACTACATCAGAAATGATGGAGGGGTTTGATACTCTTTGGAATGACACAAATGTAATCTTCAAAGATAACGGATTCAAGGATGATGTCGTGAAAACAAACACCATTCAATTATTGACAAAGAATGGAGTGAAGACGGTGAGGAGTATTTAGGAAATTTTGATAAAATGTACGTTATGAAAGATGCCAAAAAAATCACAACTACAGACACCGACTCAACAGAATTCCTGATCTACAAATCACCAAATGGTGATATAAAAGTCGATGTATATCTCTTCAATGAGACTATCTGGCTTT
>JBMCLJ010000048.1:0-10872 GCA_048615375.1 Candidatus Dojkabacteria bacterium
TATGATATCGTAATTTTGATGGATCAAGGGTATCACCAATACCCGCGCCGAGAGCCTGCGTTAACTGCTTTAATGTATCATTCGCTAAAACCTTGTCAATTCGATACTTCTCTGTATTAATAGGCTTACCACGCAAGGGAAGTACCGCCTGCGTATGTCTGTCACGCCCCTGCTTCGCGGAGCCACCAGCAGAGTCTCCCTCTACCAGGAATAATTCACAGATTTCCGGGTTTCTTGAGGAGCAGTCAGCGAGTTTTCCGGGAAGTCCTGCACTGTCGAGAATACCTTTTCTCACCACACTTTCCCGAGCGGCTTTCGCTGCTTTTCTTGCTTTAAGGGAGAGAATACATTTGTCGATTATCTGCTTCGCGACTTTCGGATTTTCTTCGAACCACTGCATCAAAGCGTCATTCAGCACCGCTCGTACATGTCCGGATACTTCTGAGTTATTAAGTTTAATCTTAGTCTGTCCTTCAAATTGGGGATCTTCAATTTTTACAGAAATGATCGCGGTCAGACCTTCCAGCACATCTTCTCCCGCGAGGTTATCTTCTTTCTCTTTGAGCAGCTGGTTTTTTCTCGCGTATTCGTTAATTGTTTTGGTTAAAGCGGTTTTAAATCCGGTCAGATGAGTACCACCTTCCGGATTGATCACGAGATTCGCGAAGGCGGAAATTTCATGGTCAATTTTGTCGGTATACGCGAGACCGATTTCAACTTCAGTTGAATCCTGTTGTTTTTTTACATGGAATACTTCCCCGATAACTTTTTCATTAAGAATGAGGTTTTTAATGTAGGACTTGACTCCTCCTTCGAAATAGAGTGTGTAGTCATACGGCTCTTCCATCCGGTCATCACGAATAAGGAACTTTAAACCGCCTACAAGGTACGCTCTCTGACGGAGACTGAGAAGAATTTTTTTGTAGTCAACCTTGGTAGATTCGAATATTGAATCATCTGGTTTAAAAGATACTTTTGTACCAGTTTTATCTGTATCTCCTACAACAGCGAATTCTTTCGCGACCTTTCCTCGTTCCAGTCCGATCAGATGCCGTTTACCATTTTTACATACTTCAACCTCCATCCACTCTGAGAGAGCATTAGTCACGGTTAACCCCACACCATGGAGTCCGCTTGATACTTTGTACCCGCCATCACCAAATTTTCCACCGGCATGGAGTATGGTAAGCACGGTTTCCAGGGCGGTTTTACCGGTTTTTGAGTGCATATCAATGGGGATTCCCCGGCCATTGTCTTCAATCGTTATCGCTCCATCTCCATGAATAGAGATTGTAATCAAATCGCAGTATCCGGCGAGCGCTTCGTCGATCGCGTTATCGGTAATTTCTTTAATGAGCTGGTACACGCCTTCGATGCTCGTACCACCGATATACATACCAGGACGTTTACGCACAGCTTCCAGTCCTTCGAGGACTGTTATCTTGGACGCGTCATAATAATTAGTATTGTCTTGCTTAACTGCCATATTAGTTCAGACATTCTATCACAAAGGAAAAATTGTGTAAGGGTCGTGAATGTAACCTATCATGACCTTCTGGAACGGGGCAGGGGTGTACTTTGTGGAAATGTTTGTGGATGGATTGGATGTTGGGGGGTGTGGATAGAGGCTGCGTATTCGTGAATCGGGTGTGGGTGTTTCCGGATGGATGTTTTGTGTTCGCTGATCGGGTTTTGATGCTTCCTGGGCGATTCTCGATGCTTACTTTTCCGATCTTCGTGCTTACGAATCAGGTTTTGAGTCTTGTGGATGGAGTCTGTGTGGGTACTTTTCAGGTTTTGATCTTTATGGATACATTTTGGTCCTGTTCCCTGTCGCCTTTTAGTCGTGTAGTATTATTACGAAAACTCTGGCGAGAGAAAGTGATGCTGTTACAATGGACGTGGGGAAAGGGCGATATAGTATTCGAGAATCAGGCTTATTCTCACGTTACGAAAGCCCGTACAGCGAGCCGGCGGATTTCGGGCACTACATGCATTTCCGCTCCAGTTCCCAGGCAATTGGTAATTCTTTCACTGAGACTGATAAAGTCAAGAATATCAGCTTGATTAATTCTTCCAAATATCGGCGGCTCATGCGGATCGCTTTTTCTTTTGTTGAGATGAAAAAATCTAAATTCTTCCAAAGCATATTCAAGTAACTTTAAAGTCGTCTCCATCTCAACTGAATTAATACCTGAATGAAAAAACTTTCTGCTTCTTCTCACAATTCCTGGAACTACACGACCTTCTATTTCATAATCTTCGTTTGGATACGAGGTAACAAGCATATTGATCATTCCTGTCTTATTCGCTTCATCTACTAAGCTTTCAACCCTGACAAGATCAATCATGGTAAATAACGAGGCAAGTATTGGATCTTTAAAATCCCAGTTCTTTTCATGCCCAACCTCAACAAATGCTCGTAGTAAACCATGGTGATGCGTATCCATCATGAGTATCGGTCTGTGTAATTGGTCTAAAATGTGTTCCCGTGGAACTTGTTCTCTTGATGGAACTTGATGTATTAAAATATCATCAGGCATAGCTCGTACAATCTGAAGCATATTCGAAGGAATCTGAGGGAGTAGCGCATGTAAAAATGCAGGTCCGATCCCTTTCCCTTGAAATCTTCTATTGATTCTGAGTGCTTCAAGATCAATAACCCCAAATCGAGAATCATCATCACCATGAATTGCGGAAGCGACATTTGCCTTTACACCAATTTCAAGATCTCCCACCAACATTTGTCTAGCCCACAAAGGCGCGTGTACAGTAACTCTGTCCTCATCCTGTCGTGTATAGAAAGGTTCACCTAGCCCAGTTGTATCAACGCTCTTTGTAAGGTAATTAATTCTTTGTTGCGTCTCTTGAGGTAAATCTTGATCAGGAAGAAATTCAGTTTTATATTTTCTGCCGTTGAATTGGATCATTTTTATTCCTGAAGTATGTAACCTGGGGATTACAAAAAAAAGCACTCACTCTTTCCATTCACACGCAAATAAAACTTCGTTGCAGCAGGAAAATATAAATTTTAAATCTAATGAATTAGCGAGTGTATACGCCCTTCTTCACCACGTCCACTATCCTCCTCGCGATCTTTTCGCCGTCAAATTTTATTGTGCTGAGCTTATTCCACTCTGTGTGTGATGGTTGGGATTCGCTGATAAAGTTTCCGATAACCGGCGTAATGCCAATCAACTGCATTTTTTCTACCTCCGCTTCATTAACTCGCATAAGTGTCAGACCCTGCCTGTCAAAATGCTCGACCAACTCATAATCTCCCGGTTCAGCGTCATTCAAACATACGTATTCAATAACCCCCGAACCCAGAGCTTTTTCCAGCTCAAAAATATGATCAAATTGTGTAAAACCTTCTGTCTGCCCCGGTTGTGTAGTCGAGTTGCAAATGTAAAAAATCTTCGCGTTCGTCGTGGCAAGCGCTTCTCTCAGCTCTCGAAAAATCACGGTGGAAAGAACTGAGGTAAATAATGAACCCGGCCCGATAACGATAACATCAGCCTCAAGCACCGTGTTAATCGCCTCAGGAGTTGCCTTCGCATCTTCGTCAGACAGGTAGACACGATCAATTCTCGGCTTCCCTGGCTCACGTACTTCCAGCTCATTTTCCCGAACAGACCCATCAATCAACTGCGCGTTAAGATGCACGTTTTCTGCGGAGACAGGCAGGATAACCGCGGATGTGTGAATCAGCTCCTGTAACATTTTAATTGAGCCGGAAAAATCTCCAGTGACCTTATTCATTGCCGCGATAAGCAGATTGCCAAGTGCCATACCGTTCAATCTGCTATCTTCATCATGAAACCGGTAATTTAATACCTGAGCCCATGTAGACCCTTTTTCTTTTGCAAGATTGACGATAGTATTACGAATATCTCCCGGCGCTGGCATATCTCCCAGTTCTCGAGCAATACCTGTGCTCCTGCCAGTGTCGGTAACACCAACTATCGCGGTCAGATGGTGAAAATACCCCTGCGCTCCCTGAAGTATGCATGATGTTCCGCCACCTCCTCCGATGGCTACGAGCTTGGTCATGGTTGGAGAAGTGTAGAATAATTTCAGTTAGAAGAAAAGCCATCGCGTATTCTTTGATACATTGGATGATTCATAACAGAACGCTCAATGGCAATAAGGTGCTGCATGAGCAGTGCAGGATAACTCGGTGATCCAACTGTTCTATCCGCGTACACAGCCCAATCATGATATATCCGCATAAGTGAAGAAGCTGTTTTTTCCTGAAGCATACGAGTGGTCACCCCGATTACTTCCTGCATCGACATTCCTGCTTTGTACTCTCTTTTTTCTAAAAGCGCTGATGTCACATCAGCAAGTATCAATAGCTGGGTCCCGACAGCCCTTTCAATCCATAGCTGGAAAGATTGGTGTGGATGCTCCATAAGTCTCGAAAGCTGTTGAGAAGATCGGGTCTGACGCACCATTTCCATTGCAATTCTATACATCATTACATCCTGAAATGAGAATAAGCCACGTGTTATTAACTCTTGTCCTACATTACTGTAATAACCATCAAACCCATGATGACCAGCAACATATGCAAGTAAACTGGTTTCATCTGGAGTCAGCTGCCGAAGATCACCTTGCAGTTGCCAGTGCAGCAACTCTACTCCTCTAATGACGTGTCTTGCCAGATATGCCTTCCTATCCTGCTCAGTTAGTCTATCTGGATTCATAGTCACCCCAAAATGAAACTGATTATCAAGCTTGCCTGTATCATGCAGCACCGCTGCCAGTATGAGAGTCCGCTCACTTTGCTCTGAGAAAGGAATAGTTCTACCCACATGCCCCATAAATTCACCCACAATATGCGCCACAGCGAGAGAATGTGTAGCACTACCCGTATGCACCATGTGACTGGTGTAAAGAGCAAGTATTTCTGGTGAAGACAACTCGATTAAAACCGAGCGAGGATCTGGAGTGACTAATGGAGTAGTTACAGGAGACAACCATGGTGTAAAAGGATCCTTTTGATGCCCATCGACCTTATCCTGGAGAGAGAATCCAGGATAAGGACGAGTCAAATCTCTTAGCCCACAGGGTATATGCGATCGGGAAATATTCCGTGATCGCGCATCCTCTGCCACATGGATGTTGCATCCGGGCTGGCCAGATCATGAGGGCCAGATGAAACAAAGCAATTCTGGTGAGCCATAATTTTAACTTCTGCATTCAGTATTCCAGTTCATTTCTCCCACCACAAATAGAGTACAAATTGTAATCAAACGTGTATTTTTTGTTGAAGAAAAATAAAGGGAACTATTATAGCAATCTTAGCTACATGCACAATGTATAACAGGTATGTAACCGAAACATCATAGTACGGATATAAAAAACCATTGAAGAAACAAAAAAAATGTCTATAATTAAACTTGATAATCTGGATATAATAAACTATGTGCTGTATTGTTGCTTTTGGTGCTTTTTTTGGACCTCGTATCGTGATATTCCTCTGGTGGTTGCTTGACCAGATGAGATTTAGCCGCGCGTTTGATAATTTTTTACTTCCCTTCCTCGGGTTCCTGTTTTTCCCCTGGACAACCTTGTTTTTCGTAATTGTAGCGCCTTTTGGTAATGTGATAGGCACTGACTGGTTATGGCTGGGAATAGGGGTTTTGCTTGACCTGGGTTCGTATGGCGGTGGAGGATATTCGAGGAATAAGAAGAAGTATGAATAAGCAGGTACGGGAATGTGAAGTATGTATCATGAATATAGATAGTTTGTCGGGAAACCGACCACTAATCATTGAGTAGACGGTGTGGTGTAGACACTGGAATATAGTTTAGTGGAGGCTATTTTGCAATATAATCCTGCATGATCTAAATTAGGGAAGTTCTAACTCCTGCAAATATAAATATGAAAATTAAGAAAGAAAAATTTGGACAAAATTCAACTGCCTCAACTTAGACACTATGCAATGGATAAGTACAAGGAACAAATAAAAAGTTTTGTAGAGTGTATTGATTTTTTGATTTATAAGAAACATGATATACCTGCACTGAATCTAATCTATAGCCTTATAGATCACTTAGCATACTTAGATTCCGCAGAAGGTTGTAAGAATGTAACAAGATCAGATTATAAGAATTGGTGTGTGGAATATCTTGACCTAAGTAAATTGGAAGTTGATGCTATTGATCTATATTCCGCGAGATGTGCATTACTGCATACTGGAATGACAGAATCTGATTTATCACGACAGAATAAAGCCAGTCTACTTTTCTATATCTGGGGAGATAAAAGTAAAGAAGGTATGGAGCAAAAATATAAAAATGAGGATGGATCCTGGAAGGTGAAAAAGTTTAACGAGCAGAGTTATAAGTTTATTAAAGTAGAAGCCTTATTTGAACAAGTAAAGAATGGCATAGAAACATTTCAAAAAAAGATTGAAAATGATGAAGATAAAAAAACAATAGTTAAAAAAAAGGCCGTATCTTATCCAGTAAATACATCATGAATTTCCTAAACGAAAAAACGTTAGAATCAAACAGAATAACAATAAGCACCGGATAGGACTTGTACTCCTGATCTGTACGGAGTATAATAAAGTATGATTAAACGTGAAGCTCAAAACAAAATTGAAGAATTGCAAGATAAGTACTTTGTAATACTTATAACTGGACCTCGACAATCTGGCAAGACAACATTGGCAAAACATATTTTTGCGGACTATACCTATAAAAATTTAGAAAATCCCGACCAGAAATTAGCAGCTGAAGATGACCCAAAGAGGTTCCTGAACCTTGGCTCAGGAGAAAAAATGGTGATAGACGAGATACAGGAAGTTCCTGAATTAGCTTCTTATATACAAACAGAAGTTGACGAAAATAAAATTACCTCACAATATGTACTAACAGGATCTCAAAACTTTCAGATATCCCAGACAGTAACGCAGTCATTAGCTGGCCGCGTAGCACAATTTGAATTATTACCACTTACATTTAAGGAAATAGAGCAGGAAAAAAGCTTTAATATCGATGAACATTTAGTAAATGGATCGTATCCAGGGAGGCTGGATTACAATACTAATGTAACAGATTTCTATCGTGATTATGTGAACACCTACATTACCAGAGATGTAAGGACGCTTCAAAATATTGGTGACCTTTCAGATTTTCTTCGATTTATGCGATTACTGGCTGGCAGAGTTGGACAATTTTTTAATGCAACTGAGCTGGCGAATGAAATAGGAGTTAATTACAAGACCATCCAGAAATGGCTGACCGTCCTGGAGGCTAGCTATATTTGCATGAGATTAGAGCCTTACTATGAAAATTTTGGCAAACGCTTGATCAAAAGCCACAAAGTCTATTTTTATGATACTGGCTTAGTCAATTATTTACTAGGGGTAAATTCTCTCAGTGAACTACAAAATCATTATCTGTATGGAAGCATCTTCGAGAACTTTATCATTACTGAATATGTAAAGAATATCTGGAACCACAGGAGGAACGAGAAACTATATTTCTGGAGAGATAATAAAAAAGTCGAAATAGATCTACTAATCGATAAAGGACTTGACAAGGAATTAATCGAAATCAAGAGTTCACGAACTTTTAAAACTGATTTCCTGAAAAACATCAAATATGTAAAAACTTTCATGCAAGAAAAGTATCAGGTCAATGCATCTGTTGTTTATCAGGGGACATTAGAGCAAAAAATACATGACATAAATATACTTAATTGGAGAAATACTATACCTGAGTCAAACAAATCATGAATATCACTAACGCAGAAGCTTTCGAATCAAATATAGAAGAATCAGGTATGAACACAAACTACAACCCAAAACAATTACCTCCTGATTTTGACTTTGAGACAAAAGCCATACTCAGAAAGACTGCAGAAACAAGATCAGCATAGGAGAGTTGAAAGGCAGTGTACACACAATATGCAATGGATAATGGCTTTATAGTTGCATCTCATACAAATTTGTATTCCAGGAAACCACGTATTCATATCTGCAAGTATCAAAATTATTGAAAGTGGTTACAAGATTAGATATCTTAAAAGCAAAGTAGAGAAAACTATAAATAACTTATCTCTGATTCTATACTATCTTTATGCCTACGAACCCAATCGATTGAATTTTGGATTACGCGGACTTTACCTTGTTGGTACTCTTTATCCGAATCTTCTACCGCATTTTTGACAGACTCCATTCTCATTTTTAATACTCTCTCTTGGTTTCCAATTAGGCTAGTGATACACTCACTCAAATCAATATCTGTGCCGTATGCTTTAACCAAAATCGCTATTTGATTTATCTGTTCTGTGGAAGTAAAGTGAGTGTTTTCATCCCCTAAATCTAAAAATGTCCATATGGCATAGGTTACATCATCAATCCTTTGTCCGATGTGCAAATCATCAAAGTCAATAATTCCTACTATCACATCGTCATTTTGAAGCACGTTCCAGGGTGCATAATCTAAATGGCAGATTGTTTGCTCTACACCTACACCCTCAAGTTTTGATAGTAAATCGTGAAACTCTCTTAAAATTTTGATTGCTTGTATACTTGTTTCTAATGGGATTGGGTCTGCCTCAATGGGGCTACCATCAAAATACGTCATTATTTCTCTTCTTTTATCGTCAATACCTAGTATTCTTGGAGAATACTTAAACCCTACGTTTTCCAAATGTCTTAATATCTTGTGGGTAAACTCATAATTCTCTCCAAGCGTTTTATGAACAAACTCACCGATTTTTACCACTTCTCTGCCAGATTCTCCGTGCTTAAATTTTTTTTTCATCATGTTTACCCATATTGCTATTTTAGATTTGGTTACAGATAAATACAATGTCCAAAGAGCAGTATTTGGGGTTAGTTATCGCGCTCGTTCTTAAACGTAAGTATCGACTTGAAATTTAACACCAACAATATTCAGATTTTATTAAATGTGTGTAACTTTGCTTTGAATACTTAAGTTAAACAGCAAACTTATTTGCATTGTTCACTCATTAAAAAAATGAGTAAGCGAAAGGCAGTGTATTCATTTGACATGTGAAGTGATGCAGAGTAACATGTGTATATGTATACTACCAGGACAAACGTGCTTTTATCTGAAAACATGTACTCGACACTGAAGCACCTTGCTGCACAGAAAAAAGTATCTATTGGGAAGTTAATTCGTGAAGCTGTTGAACAAAAATACATGCATAATGAAGCCGAACGAAGAATGCAGGTGAAGGAAAAAACAGAAAAGTATCGCGTGCAACTCAAAGGCAAAGTAAACTATAAAAAACTAGTTGAAGAGGGGCGAAAATACTAATGGAACGCTACATTTTTGATGCGTCATTTATTGTTGCATTTATTGCTCCAGATGAGGAAGAAGATACGACTCACTACTATTTTAACAAATACTTCGCGAATCAGGCTGAAGTTTACATTTTACAACTTACAGATTTTGAAGTAGCTAATGTTATTAGAAATCTGGTATTAAGAAAAAGACTAACTAAAAAGCAAGCTATGAACTTGCTTAAACTGTATAGAAGTTATGAGTTTCAAATCTTGGAACCAGATTTATCTAAAGCAATGATGCTAAGTTTAAAATTCAATATCAATATTTATGACGCTTCTTATCTCGCGGCTTGTACAGAAGAAAAAATACCATTGCTAACATTCGATAAAAAACTGGATGCTCTAACACAAACATGCCTCAACTCTACTAACATTTATTCGATAGACTAGAATTACTGAAAATCCGACAAAAGAAAAACTCCAGTACAATCTACAAAAACCGTTTTATTCTATCTTTAAACAGATTGCAAAGTTATTATTGATTGTGTCTATGACAGTCCCGTAAAACTCTACCAGTCAATTCTGCAACGAAGAACAATCGATGCAGGAACTACAAGCGTATATAAAATACTTTATAATAAAATATGAAGGAACCATTTTCAGAGATCTTTAAAGAAGGCGGGCATAAAAACTCACTTGGCTGCTCGGAAGAGGTCTTAGGAGAAGTACTAGAGAATAAAGAACGGCTCCCCGAACTTTATGAGTCTATCTCTGATCCTGATGCCTGGGTACGAATGCGAGCAATCGACTGGATATCTACGCTTCTTTCTACCACATCAGCTGACTGGATAGTTGCAGTAAATGCAATGAATACTTTGAAAACATTTACTGAAGAAGGATGGCTTAAAAAGTCTAAATTTAAATCACTCGTAACGATTCAGCTGAAACATACGTCAAAATCGGTAGTTAAGCGTGCATATATGTATTTAAGTGCGGTGTAAATGTGAAGTATACGCTATGAAGATAACATTCCACCCTGATTCAAACACTCAAGAGTTTGTTGAGGCTACAAAGGAATATCAAAACATTTGGAATGAGGATGGTCAAGAAATAGTTAAAAAGATAGAAATGTTCTCTGGCTTAAAATTCAAGGAGAATGATATAAATTCAATTGTGTTTGAAGGAATAAGTCAATCTCATCCTCTATCTTTACGGGCAAGTTATTCAAAAGATGTTAAAAAGGCAACACTGGTTCATGAGTTAATTCACCGAATACTTGTGAGAAACAATATCAAGGTTAAAGGATCAGAAAAAATTTCTCTTGCAGTTCACAAACTATTAGATTTGATACTTTTTGATATCTGGGTAGATCTATATGGAGAGGAATTTGCCATTCACCAGGTAAAAATTGAAAGCCAGAGAACAGAAGATTATAGACTTGCATGGGAATATGCCCTTTCGTTCACATCAGAAGAAAGGACAAAAATGTTTAAGCAATTCACTTCTAAAAAGTAGAAAAATGTCCTCAGGACTTTGATATTGTAATGACTAGGCTAGAACCTCCAAAACCACAGGAAAGAAATGAGAAGTTGACCGC
>JBMCLJ010000049.1:0-10794 GCA_048615375.1 Candidatus Dojkabacteria bacterium
ATTATGGCAATTTTTATTGTATAGGGCTAGGGGGAGAAGTTGTGCAACAGTCTCTGATGAATTATGGACGAGAGTAGATTTCACTTCTAATATAAACTTGATTTACAACTCCCCAAAAACCTCCTACCATAAACCATGCACTTACTTTTTGACATTGGCGGGACGAATACTCGGGTTTCTGTTACAGAGGATGGGGCGACGTTCCGGGAGCCGGTGGTGTATCCAACTCCACGAGAGTTCGAGGATGGTATGAGAAAGTTGCGGGAAGCCGTGCTGGAGGTGAGCGGAGGTGTGGAGCAGTTTGAAATGATTACAGGTGGATTCCCGGGACCTCTTGATACAGAGAAAGCCGCACCACTTAACGCCCCAAACCTTCCTGACTGGGTGAGAAAGCCACTGAAACGCTCTCTGGAACAAATGTTCTCCGCCGAAGTATTACTGGAAAATGACGCGGCGCAGGTGGGGCTGGGTGAAGCGGTGTACGGTGCCGGGAAAGGAAAGCGGATTGTGGCGTATCTCACAATAAGCACCGGGATTGGTGGAGCGAGAATTGTTGAAGGAAATATTGATACTGCCTCGATCGGCTTCGAGCCCGGGCATCAGATTATCGGTCTGGAGGGAGAAAAACCGGTCTACCTGGAAAAGCTTGTTTCCGGTAAGGCGCTGCAGGAGCGACATGGCATCCATCCAAGAGAAATCAATGACACGCGAATCTGGGATGAAGTGACGCGCTATGTCGGGATCTGCATCCACAACACCATTCTCTACTGGTCGCCCGATATCATTGTGCTCGGAGGCTCAGTCATGCAAAGCCTGGACATCCAGGCAGTCACTTCCTACCTCGACTCCTGCCTCTACCTCCTCCCTACCCGCCCGGATATTGTCCACTCTGAGCTAGGGGATTATGGAGGGTTGTATGGTGGACTGGTGAGACTAAAAAAATTCTAATTTGTTATCAATTGATAATTCTCAATTTAATACTACTTCTCCCTCTCCTTGCTTGTATGCGCGCCAAATTCCGCTCGCATCGCCTGGATCATGCGGAAGGCGTATTCGCCGGTTTTTCTGGATTGGTAGCGGTTAAAGACCGCGTGGGAGATCGTTGTGAAAGGGACTCCACGTTCCAGCGCGTCGATTGAAGCCCACATTCCTGTGCCCAGTGCACCGATTTCCGGATCGAGTGTATTTATATCATCTATTTTTGATACCGCAGCGCTGAGGAAACCTACAAGGTTACTCTCGATAATACTGCCATGATTCCAGACATCAAGGACTTTTTTGAGGTCTGGCTTAAATTCTGACTCATTAATCAGGTTCAGCCCTTCCGCGATTGCCTGCATCATACCGTATTCAATGGCGTTGTGTACCATTTTAACAAAGTGTCCACTGCCATTCGTCCCAAAGTAGCCGTATCCTCGCTCAACAGTCATGTCTTTGAATAGCTGCTCAACATGTTTAAAAGCCTCTTCATCGCCACCGACCATAGCGCACGCACCATTTCTCGCCCCATCAACGCCACCGCTTACGCCCGCGTCAAGCATGAGTATGCCATGTTCCTTGAGCTTTTCTGCTCGCCGGATAGAGTCTTTGTAGTGCGAATTTACACCGTCAATAAAAATATCACCCTCGCCAAGAACTTGAATAATTGCATTTTCACCATTATCAAAAAGCACCGTGTCAACAATAGAGCCGGCAGAAATCATTGAAAAAATTACTTTTTTCCCCGTTAGTTTCTGCGCGAGCTCCATAATCGAGTCTACCGCGGTAGCGCCATACTCCGCTGCCTCCTGCCGGGGTTCCGGGGAACGGTTCCACACGATAAGTTCGTGACCATGATCAATAAGGTTCTTCACCATATTGAGCCCCATATTTCCAAGACCAATAAAACCAATTTGCATAATTCAAGATACAGGGTTCTCTGCGTTAATACAAACCCCTTACCTGAAGCGTATCTCCAGTTGTTTTCCGAGTGCATTTGCGAGTTGTATGAGGGTTTTGAGGGTTACATTTGTTTTGCCGGACTCGATACGTGATAGAGCGCTTCTGGGAATGCCGGCCTTTTTTGCCAGCTCTTCCTGTGTGAACTTTTTCTGGTGACGGGTTTCCTTGAGCTCGGCGAGAGTAATGTAGTATTCTGATTCGTTCCGTATCGACTTCAATTCTTCCTCTGAAAAATTTGATTGTAAGAATATATCCAGTGGAATACACAATCCATTAAGTTTTTTATCTTTTTTACTCATATTCTTTTAATCGACTTATTGCTGTTTTTAGTACTCTTGAAGGTGTCTTATTTGTTTTTTTTAATAGTAAATGAAGTATGATGATTTGTTCATTCTTGGTATAACTATAAAAGCATCGCCACTGTCCTTTGTAACGTATTTTTATTTCAAAAAGGTCATACCCCACAAGTTTCTTTATCCATACATCATCAACCCCTTGTAAATTACCCTTTGTTTCTAATACAGAGAATATAGTAGCAAACTTCATTTGTATTGATTTGGGGAGCGTCCTAAAGTCTTTTTCAAATCGCTTGTCAATGATGACTCGTTTTCCTGAATCAAGTCCTCCCTTTTTATGTATATTATATTGCACACTCATATATCTTTCAAGAGATAAAAGTAATAGTAACAAGCAGGCGGTATATTGTAAATATAGGTATCTATGCTGTTTAGAGATTCTGGGTTCATAATGAAAAGCTACAGTCATCTGCATACCGGAGATTACAACCTGGGCGCTAAGCTGTATCGTAATCATGACTTATTAGTACCCTGAATGTAACATAGCTCATGCATTTCAGGCATATTACTGATATTTTATTACAGGAACTCAATAAGAATGAAGTTGCTGTATTAACCAGCATGCGCAGAATAGGAAAAACTACACTGCTTCAATACCTGTCTGAGCAGGTATGGTGGTTTTGCTGGTGTTGTATTAGAACCCGATGTACAAAGAAAAGAACTTCTGCTCAGGGATATCTAGACTCCCGCGATCTTCACACTCTTGACATTCACCCACTCCATCAGCCCGTATTTTCCAAGCTCACGACCATAGCCGGATTTTTTCACACCTCCGAAAGGAAGGTGTATATCTGAAGAAACACGCTGGTTGACAAATACATTCCCCGCTTCAATCAGGGGAATCATACGATCTATCCGCTCACGATCCTTCGTCCAGACTGAAGAGCCTAAACCCAGTCTTGAGCTGTTTGCCAGCAGTACAGCCTCTTCTTCATTCCTGAAGCGAATAACTGGCGCTACGGGTCCGAAAACTTCCTCTGAGAACACCGGAACTTCGGTTTCTCGCACCTCAAAAACAGTGGGTTGATAGAAAAAACCAACATTTCCTACTCTACCTCCCCCCGTGCGTAGTATAGCTCCATTACCGATGCTGTCCCGTACCTGACGTTCGATATCTTCCCGAGCACTGGAAGTCGCGAGAGGTCCCATATCCACTCCTTCAGCGAATGGATCGCCAATAGTGATTTTTTCAAATTGCTCAATGAGCTGTGTGACAAATTCATCATAAACATCTTCATGGACAATAAATCTTTTCGCGGCATTGCAACTCTGACCGCAGTTTCGCAGACGTGCTTGAGTCGCTTCTTTTGCTACTGAGGTGATATCAACATCGGGAAACACAATGAATGGATCGCTTCCTCCCAGTTCCAGCACTGTTTTTTTAATTTCTGATCCTGCGACTGAAGCTACAGAAGATCCCGCTCGTTCTCCGCCAGTAACACTGACGCCCTGAATACGTGGATCACGGATTATACTTTCGACAGCTGAAGCGCTGATGCCCAGATTTTGATACAAGCCTTCCTGAAACCCTGACTCAATAAAAACATCTTCAAGTGCCTGACCACATCCCTGGACATTGGAAGCCAGTTTTACTAATACTGCGTTTCCTGTAATCAGCGCGGGGATAGCGAATCGCAATGTCTGCCAATAGGGAAAATTCCACGGCATAACCCCGAGTACAAGTCCTAAAGAATCGTACCGGACATAGGCTTTTGAACCATCAAGGTCAACTGCTTCTGGTTGAAGCATTCTTTCTGCATTATGCACATATAGTTCACACAGAGATATACACTTTTCGACTTCAGCTTTTGCGTCGCTGTATACTCTTCCCATTTCCAGTGAAATGGTTCTCGCGAGTTCATCAGAGCTTGTTCGCAGCTTCTGAGTGTACTCATGGATGTATTGCAGTCGCTCGCCTACTGGAACACTTCTCCATACCTTATACGCTTCCTCGGCCCGTGAAAGGCGGATAGCTATGTCATTGGATGTTTCTTCCTGGTATTCAGCAAGCACTTCTTCTGTAGCGGGATTAATTGATTGTAGTGTCATACTTGAATGATAGCGTATTTTTCCTGCGAATACACTTCTTTGTGATCGCGTATCAGATACTTCTCAAAACTTCTATGCTGGTTGTTTCATTTCTTCAAGTATTTTTAGCAGTTGCTCCACGTGATGTGCCGGGTTGACTTTTTCGAGTACTTCGACGATCTCCAGGTCTTTATTGATAATAAACGTTGTGCGTTCAATACCTTCATATTTCTTGCCAAACATACTTTTTTGTTTGAGGACATCATATTTTTGTGCAAGTTCAGCTTCCGGGTCAACAATAAGTGGAAAGTTAAGTGAATGTTTTTCTATAAATTTTCCATGACTGGCTGAAGTGTCCTTGCTTACTCCGAATACTGTAGCACCATACTGCTCAAGTTGTTCAAGGTTATCGCGTATCCCACATGCCTGAGTTGTGCAGCCAGGCGTATTATCCTTTGGGTAAAAGTAAAGAATAGTATACTCTGAAGTAACTTTTGATAACTGTATTTGCTCGCCATTATCAAGCGTTTTTATAAAATCAGGAGCTTTTTGCCCTTTTGTAAGTGCCATAACAGTAGGTAAGTAGAAAGAATTTTCAGTTTACGCTAACTCTGCATGGTTCCGGTGAGTAACTCCTGCAGTTGCAGGAATGATGTTTCGGGGTCTTTACTCCTTTGCACAGCAGAACCGACCGTCAGAATATCTGGTTGATAGTCTGCCATTTCCGGTATTGTTTCTGCATCGACACTGCCATCAATATGTATGCCTCCTGTGAAGCCAGATTTTCGTACGTCATGTATGCGTGTGAGTGTGGCAGGAATGAATGGGGCGCCTTGCCTGCCTGGCACAACGGACATGATCTGAATAACTTTAGATTGCAGGAGTGTGTCCTTGTAGCTATCCAGCGGAGTATCAGGATTAACAGTCAATGCAATGGCAAAGGGCCATTCCTGCTCAAGAATTTCCTGAGTAACCTTTTCTATATGGACATAGACCAGTTTAACCTGGTGACATTTCGCCGCGATTTGTAAATATTCTGCAACATTTTCTACCATAATGTGTACAAAAAAAACAACAGGAACTTTGCATAATTGTTGTAAAATCTGATACAATTCAGGTGATCGCGCAGGAACATACTTCCCATCCATAATATCAATATGGATAACGGAAGAGAACTTCCGGTAGATTTGCGCAAAGTGCTGGTAGTCATGTAGTTTGGAAGAGAGGATAGAAGGGATGAGTTTGGTTGATGTATTCATTGTACTATCTTATCGACGTCTGGATTCATAAGCAAGTATATGCAGAAGAGTTCTGGATTATTTACACTTCTTCCCGAACCCACTATCATGAGACCATGTATACTGCTGTCCCGGCTCTCAAACAATATGTTCGTGCTGCGAACTATCTTACCGCAATTCAGATTTATCTTCAGGATAACTATCTGCTCGAGAAACCTCTGGCTTCCGGGCATATTAAACCCAGACTTCTTGGTCACTGGGGTACCTGCCCCGGAATAAATTTCGTGTACGCTTTTATGAATTATCTGATTACCCGGCATCAACTACACATGCTGTTTGTGCTGGGGCCAGGGCATGGCTTTCCTGCTTTGCAGGCGAACTTGCTGCTTGAGGGGACACTTGAGGATTTTTACCCGGAGGCAACTCGAACCGCTTCAGGAATTGGCTATATAACCAAAAAATTTAGCTGGCCCTATGGGTTTCCCAGCCACAGCAATCCGGAAACGCCTGGGGTTATTGTTGAAGGTGGCGAGCTGGGGTACGCGCTGGCAACTGCCTATGGAGCGATACTGGATCAGCCGGATCTCATAGTTCCGTGCATGATTGGCGATGGAGAGGCAGAAACCGGTCCGACCGCTACAGCGTGGCATTTAAATAAATTCGTTGATCCTGCTACGTGCGGAGCGGTGTTGCCAATACTTCATCTGAACGGGTATAAAATTTCCGGACCAACTATTTTTGGCAGGATGAGCCATGAAGAGTTACAGTTCCTGTTCACAGGGTATGGGTATGAGCCTTTATTTATTGACATTGAAGAAGGGAGAGACATATACGAATCAGCACTCGAAGTGTTTGAGCTGGCAATAACGAAAATCAAACGTATCCAGGAAAAAGCCCGTTCAGGTCATGGCAACGCAGCTGTCCGTATGCCTATGATTATTCTTAAGACGCCTAAAGGCTGGACTACTGCCCAGGAATGGGAAGGGGATAAAATCGAAGGGAACTGCTTGTCTCATCAAGTGGTTTTTCCTCATGCGAAAGAAAACCCTGAAGAGTTACAACAACTTGAACGATGGTTACGCGCATATCGTTTTAACGAGCTTTTTGATACGAAACAAGGTTTTAATCCCGATATTACCTCTCTGGTGCCGCAGAAAAACCTATGCATGGGAAGCAACAGGATAGCTCGGGGAGATGCGTTCCAGCCACTGGAACTACCTCCACTTGATTCATACGAAGTGCAATTTGATAAACCAGGCAATGAAACTGCAAGCAGTATGAAGCAGTCTGGAGCGTTCATGCGGGATGTTATTGTGGCAAACAGGCAGCATCGTAATTTTCGGATTTTTTCACCGGACGAAACATATTCAAATAAGATTAACGCGATTTTTGAATCAACCAGACGGGCATTTACCTTACCGCATGAACCATGGGATAAAGATATTGCCCGGGACGGAATGGTTATTGAAGTGCTGAGCGAGCATTCCCTTCAAGGCTTGCTGCAAGGCTATTTACTAACCGGAAGGCATGGAGTATTCGTTTCTTACGAGGCATTCATTCAGATTGTGAGTAGTATGGTTGATCAGTATATAAAATTCCTGAAAGTTGCCAGAGAAGTTCCCTGGAGAGGAGATATCCCCTCTATGAACTTTATTCTCACATCTTCAGGCTGGAGGCAGGATCATAATGGATTCTCCCACCAGAATCCGAGCTTTGTAGGCGATGCGATTGACGTAGATGCCGATTTTATTAAAGCGTACTATCCTGCAGACGCGAACTCAACTGTTGCGACACTTCACACCTGTCTGCGTTCAAAGAACGGTATCAACATAATTACTGCCGGCAAAACCTATGAACCACAATGGATCACCATGAAAAAGGCGGTAAAGCACCTCGAAGATGGGCTGGGGATTTGGGAATTTGCGAGCGATATCAATCCTGATCTCGTGGTGTGTGGCATTGGTGATTATATGACCAAGGAGGCATTAGCTGCTGTTTCTCTCATTAAACAAGAGGTACCGCAGGCGAGTATCCGGTTTGTCAATGTGAATGAGCTTACCGCGTTAACAAGTTGTGATTTCAGGAAGTATTTTACGGAGAATAAACCAGTGATATTTAATTACCATGGTTACTGCGAAGTGATGGAAAAGACACTTTATGGACTCGGCGACACCTCCCGCTTCGAAATCAGAGGATATAGTGAATCCGGGTCAACCACAACACCCTACGACATGCATGTCCGAAATAAGACAAGCAGGTGGCATCTCGCGCTATACGCGTTCGGGAAGTTACTGGAAGCGGGAAAATTAACCAAAAAGCGGACTAAAGAGCTGGAAAAAAAGTACGCAGAGAAATTCAAAGAACATCTGAGATATATTCAGGAATATGGAGTAGATCTGGAAGAGATCACTCTCATGTGAAAGGCTTGAACATATTGCCCGAATCAGTATGATAACATATGACATTTCATACTAGTCTCAAGAAGCATAAGAAAAAAATAATTGTAGTTGCAACGATAAGCATATTTATTATCCCAGTAATTATTTCTAGTGCGCTCAACAGAATATCTACAGACGACAGGTCAGAAGCGTCGTCACAAGCAAACAAGCAAGAACAGTATCTTTTTGCGTATAACTTTGATTCTAAAGAGGCATTTGCGAGTGACTCGATTCCACATACGAAGTTTACAGAATCAGTTCGCGGGAAAAAGTTTGTGAATTATGCTCCAGAAAATATAGTAGTTTCCAGCGAAGATCAGGTGCCATGTTATGGCTCCGGAACCCACGTATGTGGACAGTACAATGTTGGAATCCAATCAGGCTCAGAATCCTCTAAAGTCGAACGGGACTTTCCTGGGCTTCAAAATGCAATATTATCAATAAAGTTTTACGATGATGGGAAGCCACAAACCAGCGGCGTGGTAGCAATTTCTGATAATAGTAATAAAAATAGAGTGTGGTTTGGGGTTAATCCTCCTCAGAATTCGAATAATTATGTCTACCAGCTAGACGATACCTACTACGATAGTGAGATACCAAGAAGCGAAGGGTGGAAGCATATTGATTTTTATATTACTGGACAAGGAGCCTACCTCACAGTTAATAAAAAAAGAATTAACAGCCATCTATCTGATCTCAGAGTTCTTAATGCTGTGAGGATGTTTTCCTTCGGGCAGCAGGAGCAAGGAGGCATAGTGAGATTTGACCACTTGCTCGTATATAATAATGTTTTTCCGGAAATTAAAACGACACAAGTTGAAAAACCTTTGGGGAATTATGGAAATGGTCTAGCGCCCCAAGTAAATCATGATAGGGAAAAGACTGAAGTTAATTCACAAAGGTTTGATTTGGTTGTATTCCGTGATGGCGTTTTACATATAAAGGACAAACTACATAATGTTGTACTACCCGGATTACCACAAGGTGCATTTTATGATGGCGAGCAAAGGCTCAAGAATATTAATTATGTTAGTACTGAGGATAATATTGTCCATTTTATGACGAAACAGAACGGTAAAGAGTATTCTATCTACCTAAAATTACTGCCTGAATCTGTATTATTCTCCATGAGCTCACCTCACGCCTTCTTACCTGCTATAAAAATGCAGCCACAACAATACATGTATGGACTGGGTGAGAATGTATATGGGGGAAATTTGTTCATAGATAAGGGGTTTAATGATCCAAAGTTTTCTACCGGAAATTTGTCAAATGGTACTGTGAATTCAGATATTGGAAGGATGAGGACTCCAATACTCATGTCTCCACAGTCAGGAGTTGGATATGCATTATTTGATGATACGCAGAAGCATATCATCTACGATGAGCATCAGGTTTCTATGGGGTTAAGTGAACCAGGCACCTCATTTGAACGGGCGTTTGCAATATTTACTGCGAGTAACCCGGAAGATTTATATCGTAACTATCATAAGACCCGATTAACACTGGGTTATCCTGTATATACTCCAAAGTATGCAAATATGAGCCAGGGCTATGAATTGTTTGGGGATTATGGGTGTCTAGGTGATGGCGAAAAAATTATAAATCGTGTCGAAGAACTTTCCAGACTTGGAATTCCAGTTCACTTTATCACGATAGGCTCTGGTTATTGGAGTGGAAAAAATGCTTTAGGATGTAATAATGACGGTAGATATTCCAAGATCCACGATGTCTCGACAGATTCATTTACTATCAATAAGAATAGATATCCAGAGTCATTCTGGGAGTACATGAAGAAAAAAGATATCAATATTTTAATAGGTATGCGTACGAATATATCACTATTGCGATATGATAGTTCTATTGATAATTACCAATCCAATCCAACCGCAGTAGAAGCGCAAAATAATAATTTTTTAATTACTAATGAGCATGGAGATGTTATCCATACTTTTTTTGAAGGCGGTACGCATTTAGTTTATCTGGATGCGACTCAGCCTGAAGCCCGTTCATGGTTTCTTGAGAAAGTGAAACAATACCCAAATATTACTGGTTTTAAGGATGATACCATGGGTGTTTCTTCAATTGGCTACAACCAATTTCTTACAGAAAATAAAACGTATCCTATGCTTGCTGAATACTCAAAAAATGGTTATCTACAAAGATGTCGAAATGATTATTTTTCCTTAGCATGTGACTTGACATTAACCCCTGGTTACCATACTGGTATGAACAGGGATCCAAAGAGTATGTCTAATGGACTCGATAAAGCACTGCAATTAACGCAACATCACGCTTTTTCAGGATACTATATTTCAGGATTTGAGATTGGAACAAGCCTGGGGTTGCCCCTCCGTGACTCAGCAGAGCCCATTGCACCAAATGATGAAAAGATTGCCTACAGAGCTGTACAATTTGGTGCGTTTATGCCCAATCTAAGCCACTCATTTCCCATATGGACAACAAAAAACAAAGTACTTCGCGAGAAATATGTGTATTTTTCACAACTGCAGGAACGTCTACGCCGATACCACTACAACGCGGCGGTAGAATCCTTTAATACTGGTATTCCATTATCATTTATGCCTCTTGTGATCCAATACCCTGAGGATGTTAAAACATATAATACCGGAAGGGGGTACTCGAACGGAGCTTATGAAGAAAATAATACAGCGAACAGTACTACATTTATGGTGGGAAGAGGCATGCTAATTGCCCCGCTGACATCGCTTGACTGGAAAAGAGATGTATATTTACCGAATGGAACTTGGTACGACTTGTTTACTGGGGAGA
>JBMCLJ010000050.1:0-10616 GCA_048615375.1 Candidatus Dojkabacteria bacterium
GATGAACCGCCAGATAAAAGATTCATTTCAGCACTAGGAGCACAAATCCATAGTCTTTCATCAGCAATGTGTCAATTGAAGATTCCAGATATCTACTCGAGTATTAGAAGTATTGTATATGCTACTGAACCATGTAATTACAGTATACCTTCATATATGTTATTTGGTCTTGTAATACCAAGACAGGCAGGAAGCGACTTGAAAGATGATATGTGCATTGAACACATTCCAATTCACCCATAATCTCACCAGTAATATGCCAATCCGGTAAAAACCTTCTCGTCACCGTTCACCAGCTTACGCATAAATTCACTATTGCCTGGGTAGTAGACTACATCGCAGCCGCTCATATCCCATGGTTTTTTTTCATCACCACGATATTCGAATTTACCTCCTTCGCTCTCAGCAATTGCAAGACCACACTTGAGATAAAACGATGAATTTTCTTTTTCGCAAAATCCTATCGCTGCTGATGAAGCGTCTGGGAGGTTATTGTAGTAACGAATAAAAGCATCAACAAGCACTTTACCGTGCCCTTGACCGTGCGTTACAGTCATCATATCAGCGAGTCCATACACCGGAACTACCTTTCTCTCGAAATCAAGCTCAATATTCGAGTAGAGTCGAATAGTCCCAAGCAATTTATCTTCGTTATCAAAAAGCAGAAAGAAAACATGATCACGATATACTTCGCGCGTTGTCTCATCAAGAAGCTTAGAGTGCCCAGGAAATGCCTTCCTCTACGCGTCAGAGATTACACTGATCATCTCTTCGCTTAATTCCGCCCCTGTTTCAATCTGAATGTACATGTTGAGAGTTAAGCATATTTTTCACATATACACAATCTTTTTTATCATACAACTAGAAATTCACACATCAGCCTGAGAGTTACTCATAACAAAATGCCCTCTAAAACATCCCTCTCACCAGCCTCAATATCTCCTCAGGATCACCCGATCCTTGCAGCGCACGTTTAACCTGACCGATGAAGAACATTTTTACCGACTCTTTGCCATTCTTATACTCTTCAAAGACTTCTCTATTCGCTTCTACTACCTTTCTGACAACTATTTCCAGATCCTGAGTGTTTACTTCTGCAGGCGCTAAGTATGATTCGATATTCGCGAGAATTCCCTCACGTGACTGAGTGAGAGAGATTTTAGCGTTTACGATCAAATTGGCGATCTTTTGCGGTAAATCTTTATCGTCATACTTTTTACGCTTCTCTCGCATGTACGTAACGACTATGTCTTCGAAGAGATCAGCTGTCACTCTCGTTCTTGCGAGTGTCGCAGCATCTGAGTCTTTTATCAGATACTGGCTCACGAACCTTAGCTGCTTCTCACCATGAAGTTCAGGAATGGTGGCGTAAATCTTTTCAAGCGCTTCCCTGCTGTACTGTATCGGTGGAATATCCGGCTCTGGAAAGTAACGATACCCACCCGCGTCCTCTTTTTTCCTTTGGGAGAAAGTTGCGCGGTCTTTTTCCTGAAAACCACGTGTTTCCTGGTCTGGAAGTCCTCCTTGTTCGAGAATACCTGCCTGCCGCTGGAATTCAAATTCTATCGCCTGTTTGACAAAGTTAAACGAATTAATGTTTTTTATTTCTACTTTATATTCCGGAAGCTTTTTTACGCCTTTCTCCCTCACAGAAATATTTGGCTCAAGCCTCATACTCCCCTTCTCCATCTCAGCGTCAGACACTCCCAGGTACTTAATAACTGTATGAAGGTGCTCCAGAAATGTCTTTACTTCGTCAGAGCTATGGAAAACCGGCTCAGTAACGATCTCCAGCAGAGGCACGCCCGCCCGGTTATAGTCGATGAGCGAACAACCTTCATCATGCATAAGTTTCCCGGTATCTTCTTCAATGTGAACGCGGGTGATTCTGAATTCTTTCATTGAACCATCTATAGCATTGATTGCCAGCGTCCCTTGGATGCCAATAGGAGTGTGATACTGAGTAATCTGATACCCCTTTGGCAGATCAGGATAAAAATAGTGCTTACGTGCAAAAACAAACTCGGTATTAATACTGCATTGCAGCGCTCGAGCAACTTTAATTGCATAGTCAATCGCCGTTTTATTCGGGATCGGAAGCGTCCCTGGCATGCCAAGGCAGATGGGACAGGTGTTCGCGTTCGGAGCCGAGGCAAAGTACTCAGCTGAGCACGTACAAAACATCTTGCTCTTTGTCTTGAGCTCAATGTGTATTTCTACGCCGATTACTAACTCATATTCTTTCATAATTGTGGTGGTTGTAAGCATTTTAACTGAGTTGCTTCCTGGAAGGCATACGCGATGTTCAACAGGCTTTGTTCATCAAATCGTCTCGCGAACATATGGATGCCAATTGGAGTCTTCTCAGCAATGACATGAATCGGAAACGAAACCGCCGGGTAGCCGTAGAGGACTGTAGGACTCATCATGGAAGCGTTAATCTTCGCGAGATGACGGTTTTCTTCCCGCCACTGCGTATCTTCTGCCTGTCCAAGCTGTAAACTGGTGAAAGTCGTTGCCGGAGTAATAATCGCGCTGTACTTCTGGAATAGCCTGTCAATGTAGTCTCTGTTCTGATGTTTGATTCTTTGTGCCTGCGTGTATATTTCGTCATTTTCCGTCAGACTTATCGGGTCGGTAATAATCTGCCGTTTCACATGCCTGCCAAACGCGTCCCTGCATTCCAGGTAATAGTCCTCAAGTGAAGTAAAATCACGATCAGGGCGGTTGCCGAATCGTATCCCATCATAACGGGCGAGATTACTGGAGACTTCAGCCCGGTAAAATATATCGTACATTTGTCCGTCTATATCAAGATCATACCAGTTAATTTTCTCAACAATTGCTCCGAGCTTCTCCAGCTCCTTGCAGCTCGCTTCAATCGCGCGCGAGATTTCCTGGCTTACACGTTCTACTATTGGTTGTATAACGGCGATTTTTACGCCCTGCAAGTCTTTATTCAAGCAGGCATAAAAATTTTCCACTGGTCTAGCTACCGAGGTAGCGTCCAGTGGATCAGACCCGGAGATTTCCTCTATGCCAATAGCTACATCCTCGACACATTTTCCAATAATTCCCGGACACTCCATTGAGGAAGCCATGGCGATGATGCCGAACCTTGATGATCTCCCATAGGTTGGTTTCATAC
Source organism: Candidatus Dojkabacteria bacterium (assembly GCA_048615375.1). Lineage (GTDB taxonomy): Bacteria > Patescibacteriota > Dojkabacteria > JAOAGR01 > JAOAGR01 > JBMCLJ01. Next base: position 3,149 of record JBMCLJ010000050.1, read on the forward strand.
CGACTACGCCACACAGCGCCGCCGGCTGAATAATCGAGCCGAAGTTTTCACTCGCGAGGGACAGGAAGGCTTCTCGTGAAGCGACAGATGCCGCGGAGCCGCCGGAAGAGCCTCCAGGAACCGTTCCGGTATCCCACGGATTCGCAGTTTTTTTAAAAGCTGAATACTCACAGGTAAAACCATGCGCGAATTCATCCATATTCACTTTGCCTGTGACTAAAGATCCCGCCATCTGTAAACGCGCGTACGCTGTAGCGTTGTACTCGGGAACGAAGTTTTCAAGGATTTTAGAAGCGGCAGTAGTACGAATACCCTTAGTGGTAAATGAATCTTTAATTGAGACTGGAATGCCGAAGAGAAGTGAATCCTTCTCTTTTTTATACTTTCCCCGATCCATATCCCTTGCTTCCTGGATACATTCATCGAGCCGCGTGGTAAGATAGGCATTGATTGTGGTTTCACTGTATGTAATCCGGTCGCTCACAATGTGCATTAGTTCCTGGAAGGAGACTTTTTTCGCGTTAAGGAGCTTCCTTAGTTCAGGGATAGGTTTTTCCAGTAGTTCATGATTCATAACTCAGTACGTTTTAGAATGGTTTTGGTGTGGTGAAGCAGCCACGCTTTGTTTTTTTCGCGTTTTTCAAGGCTTGATCCTGCGAAAACGTTGGTAGTGCGACATCTTCTCGAGGCGTAAAAATAAGCCCATCCGGGTGGTAGAGTGGCGGAGTCGAGCCTTCACCTTGTTTCAGATATTTCTGAAAGTCCCGACTCTGCAACTTTTGCGAATCATACGCCAGATCCTGACTCGACTCAACACGAATTTTCGTAAACGTCTGAATTTTCTCCTCCCTGGTCATAGCACTTGTGATTATACAGAGACTATAGCAGGTTTTAATAGTCTTGTACTAGCCTTCTACACTCCTGTTCAAACTCCTCAAAGTAAAATTCTTTCTTATATGCTTCGATAAGCTCCAGCCTTTGATTTTCTGGCACATAGTCTACAAGTTGCGCAACATCTCTACACATTGACGTGACATGAGGCTGCGTCCAATCTATCACATAAACCTTTGTACTTGAATCCGTCGCAAAAAGAATATTTCCCATTTGAAGATCGCCATGAGATATTGTTGAATGGTTCGAATTTTCAAGTGACTTTAAAACATCTTGTAATGGACTGACTTGTGACGAGAGCAGATCCCAAAAATCTTCCGTCATTATCGGGTGTACCTTGTTTTTACTTCCTACTTCAATTTCATACATCCAATCATCGATACCGTACCACTGCATTTTCCCTAACGATGTCATTTTCTTAATACTTTCAGCATGTTGCTGGCAAATAGTATCTTTTTTAATCAACCACTTTAATGCTAACTTTGTGCTCGCATAACCTCCCCACATTGGCTGCATATATGCAACTCTTTTGATGAGTAAAAAAGAGTATTCGTTAATTTGTATATATCCATACCATTTCGGAGAATCAACATCATATTTTGATAAAAACTCTTCATAAAAAGCAAATTCCGAGCGATCTTTTCTACGTTTCAGGATTAAAGGAGTTTTATTTCCCTGAAGGTCAATAGCGGTAATTTCATTTACTTTCTGGAATCCTTTTTCATAATCAAATTCAAGATCCTTCAATTCAACTTTCAGAAGTGACGAAATCTCTTTTTGCAATTCCTGTTTTCTCATAACTAGTGATTATAAATGATTTTAAAATCGTTAAAAAACCTGGCTAATTGAGAATTTCTTGGATATTCTATACTATCTATGCATCTCAAAAAATCCGGCTGGATTATATGATCTTTGTTGATGCCCTGAAATTTTGCTCATGGCATGCACATTGACGACATTCTCTGGAACCGAAGGAAACATGACACCATAACCGCACCAAGGCATAAAATGTTACGTATTTATTACTGAAGGTAATAGAAGGGCTATTCTCTAAGTGAAGTACATGTCTCTCACACTTCTTAAAATCCAACTCAGATCTGATAAACCTGAAAACTTCCCCTATCTTCTCCTTACATAATCTCTTGTAACACTTATTGCTACTCAATACAATATGCTATGAGTATTGAACCTCCATATAACGTTAGCGCAAAGTGGGAACGTCCTATAAATAATTTTCGACAAGCAGTAGATACTTTATTTGCGATGTCTATTACATTTCTCGGCGACCATATCATTCAGGATGACTTTGGGATTCGTGAAACTTATGGTATAGACACTCCTTTTGATCCAATAGTTGAATCAGGTTCTGCTTTCGGCAACTTTTTGGGAGGACAATTATCTGACTTTGGATCAGTGGGTACATGGTATATGTTTCACCATTTTGCCTTGATGGGCTTCGGAAGGATGCTTCCTGAAGGAAAAGTGAAGGACTTTGCTAAGAACAATCTAAGAAATATATCTATCGCTACGACTTGTCTAAATGGATATCTGTATGAAATTTTTCAAGTATTTTATCATGGAGGTTCTAAAGTAGAGGCATTGCAGGATTCAATGGCTTATACAGCTGGAGCCTTACTGCTTGTAGGGATGTCGCCATTTTTTGATACAATCTATACCAAAATAAGAGATATGAAAGTAGACAACCAGCATTCACTTCGACGAAGAGATAACAAAGTTTGATCGACTATGAGGATTAGTAAGGCTGCATTTACTTTAGTTTAGACTAGTGGTGCACATCGTTTTAATTCTTAAACTTCCCCATGCGATCGATACATATCAGCTTGCGGAACATTTTGTAACCGTCGCAGTTAGTTTTAGAACTCAGGCCAGGTCTTGCACAGTTCATGTGCGATGAAGATTTATGGAGAAGGAATACCTGCAGAATTTTCATAGGCGTATGAATATAAAACATGTATGTCGAGGGAAGTAACTTTGCAGTCTTGACGGTTATTATGAACTGAATCGCGATGTTTCAAAATAAAACGAGCCAACCAAACCTTGATTAATCTTTACTCAGTCTTTGTTTACAACGCGGACAGCGGTTGGCGAGTTTTAAAAGCGCTTCTCCACAGAACTGACAGGAAGTTCGTTCTGAGTGTTTATATTCCTCTTTCCGCATTTCAATGAGCGCGTCGCGGGTAGTATCTTCATTGCAGTGTGGGCAGAGTTTTGTTTGATCTGGAATTGGACTACAACAGTAAGGACACAGAATCAGATTTCCCCGTTCACTCGCTAAAGCCGCAGGTTGAGCTGATGCTGCTGGCACCTCGCCAACCTTGGTATAAAACCGGTGAATATCATGCCCCAGGCGTGTTGACATCTGGTAATACGATTGATGTTCATCCTCGCCCAGTAACGTATAGATTTTACTTCGTACATCACTAAAACGAAGATCGATAGGCAATGCCCCTGTGAAACATCAAAAAAATGATGTAGTATATAAACCGCCTATAGTAAGAGGCGCTAAAGAAAAAGAAGAGTTAAAATATACATAGTAAACTGTGAAAAGTAAAAAAACTACAAAAAACTTCGCCTTCATAGACGGCCAGAATGTACATCTTGGCGTAAAGAGCTGCGGGTGGACTCTGGATTACAGAAAGTTCAGGCTATATCTTAAAAACAAGTACTTCGTACAGGAAGCCTTCCTTTTTATCGGTCAGGTTCCCGGCAATGAAGCTTTGTATACGTATTTACAACGATGCGGTTATATACTTGTATTCAAGCCTACCCTTGAAATTAAAAAGGGAAAGGAAACAATAGTTCAAGGAAATGTAGACGCGGAACTGGTACTTCATGCAATGATTGAGTTTAACAATTATGATATGGCTTTTATCGTATCAAATGATGGTGACTTTCATTGTTTAATCGATTATCTTTTTGAGCGGAGGAAGTTAGGAAAGATCGTCGTACCAAATAAGCATTATTCTAAACTATTACATAAGTTTGAGCGTTATATCGTTAGAATTGATATGCTCAGACCTCAGTTGGAACAAAATAAAAAGACCAAGATCAGCGGTCGGTCGAAACCTTAGGCTGCTTAGCTTGGTCATCGTGATAGAAATACTATAATACTCCGAATTGTGATTGTCAAGGGTATAGACAGTAACACTTTCTAATCCATCTTACTACTTGAAGTTGTCAAAAATGGAATTAATACTATCCTTGAAGTTGTAATGCAATCCTCCGGAGTATCTCCAGGTGGAGTTCTTTCAGAAAAGTATTCCAGAGCATATATGGATGTTTAAACTTCTTGATTAGTGGCACGATCTCACCAGGCTCTTTATCCATAAAGTGCTTATAGCGTTTCATGGTGATCTCTGGAGGTGTGATCAAGTCGATGATGTCCGGTGTTATCTTATCGATACTTTTGGCAAACCTAGCTGATTTGGTTTCGTTCTTCTCCGCTTCCAGGTAAAGCACGTGAAGCGACGGGTGCAGGAGCGCGAATGCTCCTTCTCTCTCCTCACTCGATTCATCATCTGTTTTAGTAAAGGTGATGACATCTCCCGTCTTCAGTTCCCCGATATCGTGTACGGCAAGAAGTGCAAGTGTATGCCCGAGATCTACTTCAGGGTCGTCAAGATAAGGAAATACTGAGCTTGCAACGATACCGAGGCTCCCTACGTGTTCGATGAGTGGTTCTCTGATCACGGTATCATCCGGATTATAGGTATAGCGTGGAAATGCGCTTTGTAATCTGTGTAAATGGTACGGCTGTGTCGTGGCTCTATGTTCTTGAGAATAGCCTTTATATAGCCTGATGATATGATCTAATACCTGTGTAACATCGGATGTGTCCTTCATGGAATGTATCATAGCATAATTACATTAAACTAGAGCTAATACGTGCTACGAACCGGTTTAATTTATACGTAGATTAATAATTTATCAAAATATAATGCAATAAGAATCTTACCCATACCTCCCTACTCTTACATTCCTCTGACATTTTTGGTGGGATTTTTGAGGGAAGTTTTCTATAATGACGGGATTATTATGGTCACATTAACATAAACATATTTAATCTTATGCATCTAGACAAGACAAAACTTACTGAGCAGGATATATGTACGAAGTTTATTACTCCTGCCATTGTAAACTCTGGATGGGATAAGATGCACCAGGTAAGAGAGCAAGTGTACTTTACAGACGGTAAAGTAATTGTACGAGGAAGAACTGTTAAACGTGGCGAGCGGAAAAGAGCAGACTATATTCTTTACTATAAATCAAATCTTCCTCTTGCTATCATTGAAGCTAAAGCTAATAAAAACGAGTTAGGCTCGGGGATGCAACAGGGTCAAAATTACGCTGAAATCCTTGATATTCCCTTTGTTTACTCTTCTAACGGTGACGGTTTCATCGAGCATGACCGCACAAAAAGTAATGGTGTTATAGAAAGAGAACTGTCCTTAGACCAGTTCCCAACACCTGGCGAACTTTATAACCGTTATCTAGCCTGGAAAGGTTTAACAAAAGAAGCCGAAACCATCATTACTCAAGAGTATTTCTTCACACCAACAGGTAAGAGACCTCGTTACTACCAGGAAATAGCAATTAACCGGGCAGTTGAAGCCATAGCAAAAGGTCAACAGCGAGTCCTGATAACTATGGCTACTGGTACAGGCAAAACGTATACAGCCTTCCAAATCATGTGGAGGCTCTGGAAATCACGATCCAAGAAGAGAATTCTGTTTCTCGCTGATAGAAATGTACTTGTAGACGATCCAATGAAGCGTGATTTTGCTCCATTCAGAGATAAGATGGTCAAGCTAAACAGAGGTAAGTTTGATATTGAGAAGTTTACGGCTTATGAGATTTTTGTCGGTATTTATCAAAGTGCTACAGGCACGGAAGAAGAGCAGAAAATATTTAAACAATTTCCTGCTGATTTTTTTGACTTGATCATTATTGATGAATGTCACAGAGGAAGTGCTTCTGAGGATTCCGCATGGAGAGAGATTCTTGAATACTATTCTTCAGCTACGCAGATTGGTATGACCGCAACGCCAAAAGAGACCAAAGAGGTTTCAAATATCGACTATTTTGGTGAACCCATATACACATATTCTCTCAAGCAGGGTATTGAAGACGGGTTTCTTGCGCCATACAAGGTCATTCGTATCACTTTGGATAAAGACGTTGAAGGTTATAGACCAAGTCCCGGCAAGACTGACAAATACGGAAACATTATTGAAGACCGGGAGTACAATATCAAAGACTATGATAAAAAACTTGTAATTGATGAGAGGACGAAGGTAGTCGCGAAAAAAGTAACTGAGTTTTTACGCTCGTATGATCGCTTTGCGAAAACAATAATCTTTTGTGTTGATATAGATCATGCTGAGAGGATGAGACGGGCTTTGATTAATGAAAATGCCGATCTCTATAATCAACACTCAAAATACATAATGAGGATTACGGGAGATAGCGAAGAAGGCAAAAATGAACTTGATAATTTCATTGATCCAGAGAAGAAGTTCCCTGTTATCGTTACTACCTCCAAGCTCTTAACTACAGGAGTAGACGCTAAGACATGCAAATTGATTGTGCTTGATACAAATATCAATTCAATTATTGAGTTTAAGCAGATAGTTGGTCGTGGAACCCGTCTGGATGAAGAATTTGATAAGTATTACTTCACCATTATGGACTTTCGTCAGGCCACCAAACATTTTGCTGACCCTAACTTTGATGGTGAGCCCGTACAGATTTACGAGCCAGAAGCGCATGAATCACCTATTCCACCAGAGGATAAGGAACATGCAGATGAGGCAGAGGATAGTATTGATGATTCTGACGAAAATTTACAGAAAGTATCAGATATCACTATTGATGAGAATCCAGATACACCAAAGAAATATTATATTGATGGAGTAAATGTACAGGTTATTAATGAAACTGTCCAATTCTACGGTGATGATGGTAAGCTCACTACCGAATCCGTCAGAGAGTTTTCCAGAAACAGCATTATTAAACAATTCCGCACTCTTAGTGAATTTTTACAGGAGTGGCGAAAAGCAGAGAGTAAAGCTCAGGTAATTGCCGAGCTGGAAAGCCACGGAGTGTTGTTTGAAGAATTACAAAGAGAAGTTGGTCGTGAGCTTGATCCTTTTGATATGGTGTTGCACATCGCTTTTGACAAGCCTCCTTTAACAAGAAAAGAGCGCGCTTTACAGGTTAAGAAACGTAATTACTTTGAGAAATATGGAGAGAAAGTGCGTGAGATACTTGAGGCGATATTGGAGAAGTATTCTGATGAGGGTATTCCTGCACTAGAAGATCTTGAGATTCTCAAAGTGAATCCTCTAAACCAGTTCGGTAAACCTGTCGAAATTCTTAATCTTTTTGGAGGAAAAGAAGAGTTTGAAAAAGCTCTAGATGAAATGGAGGAAATCATTTATCAGTAAATTAATATATGGCAATTTCTACAGTTATAAAATCAATACAAGACATTATGCGTCAGGATCATGGCGTAGATGGTGATGCGCAGAGGATATCCCAGCTTGTCTGGATGATC
>JBMCLJ010000051.1:0-10120 GCA_048615375.1 Candidatus Dojkabacteria bacterium
TATCACAACAAGAAGCTCCATAAGCGTAAAGCCTTTGGACACATCCGACTGGACAGATTTTAGAGGATTAGTATATTTCATTCTCCTGTTTATAGTTGACTCTGTTGATTTCTACGGACTTCCGCGCTTCACGGATAATTCTGTCTGCTTCTTTCTTTGATTCATCATAGTATTCTTTTTCTTTTATGACAACAGTCACCTCATCACTCGCGAATGGAGTCGTAAAGACAATAGAGAATCTGCCCTGAGGATCGGCATAAGGGATATCAGCACCTTTATACGCTTCGATCCGCTCCTTCTCCCGATCTGCCTTAGTCTGCTTATCTTCAACATTCGAGACCCTGGTCACCTTTGTATAGTTCCTGGAAAAAATATCCAGACCCGAAACTATTCCCCAGACGGTAAATATCAGAATTACAATTGGTATGACAATGAAGGTACTTATTTTAAGAATTTTCTGACGCTTCTGATGTTGTTCTTTTGCAAATGAATACCCTTGTCTATACACATCTTCCTGACGCATAGAAAAGCATAATGTATAAACCAGGAATTGGCAATGGATAGAAACGATGCATAAACACGCTTTCTTAATGGAACTTTGGATAGCACACGCGTTCGTGCAGAGACTCGCGTGAGTGCAATAGAACGAATAATGTTACGCTTATTGATATAATTCCAGCCACGCGAAATATACCTGTTCACCAAATATTGTATATGGTACACATGAGCCTGCATAAAATGCTATTGGAACAAAATGACTACACCGGACGACGAATATCACTTCCACAAGGATATTTCCGGCGTTGTTTACAATGCCCCGAAGTTAAATGGATACATTAAAGGTACAATCTGTACACAAATTTTAACACACTGACCGGATACGTATCATTTTATGCAACATATCTCAGAAGAGAGCTGCCTCATACTCAGGCAGCAATTGCATCGAACCCTTCAATGATACACGATCAGTACCAAGTTAGAATGTTTTAAAGTTTTTGTCAAACTATTTTTCGCCGGATATTTTCGTTCAGCCGGGTAATCATTAGATAACTAAACAGATCATGGTCACGTGAAAGGGTTTGTATTGAATTTTTATCCTGCTTGTCACGGCTTATTACTACAATATTGTCACCATAACCAGCTGATGAACCAGTGAGGTCAATCATCATATGATTCATGCAGACGCGCCCGATAACAGGAAGATAGGTATCCTGGTATTTCACAACCCCCTGGTTACTTAAACTCCTAGCTATTCCCTCATAGTACCCGAGTGCGAGAACGCCAATCCTGGTTGGTCCTGTAGCGGTAAATGTACAGTTATAACTTACTTTTTCACCTGACTGCAGGGTAATCACCTTTGTGACCTTCGCGTGCAGTGCCAGGACTGGCTGTAAATGATCCAGCTCTGTATATTTCGCGTCAGATGGCACAAGCGGGTTAATCCCGTACAACCCGATCCCCAGGCGAATAGCATTAGCGAAACGGGAAGTAGTCTTTGTGCTCCCGGCAGTCTGTGCAAGATGCATGTACCGTGGAGACACCCCCGCTGCTACCACCTTTGCCAGACAATTATCGAATAATTTTTGCTGAAATTCAGTATACTCATTTGTTTCACCATCAGCATCAGCGAGATGAGACATGACCCCCTCCAGTCGTAGGTCCGGGAACGAATTAATAAGACGAAGATACTCATCTAATTCTTCCGGCTGTATCCCGTAACGATTCATACCTGTATTAATTTCCAGGTGTATAGCAATCTCACGTCCAACACTGCCAAAAGCTTTAATCACTTCCTTGTCATGCACAACAAACGCGAAACCTTCTGTGTGTATATGAGGTACGTTTGCCGGAAGAATATGCCCCATTACCAGCACACGCTGCCGGGAAACCGAGCGGATCTGTAACGCTTCATAATACCCGTCAACACATACATACGGGAAATTAAAATCTTCAAGTGCCTGCACAATCTCCAGCAATCCATGACCGTACGCGTTTGACTTCAATACCGGAAATAACTCACTCCCGTTATGGAGTTTCTTCATGCGCTTACAATTGTGAACCAGTGCATCGCGCGATAACTCAATATGGTTAAGCGTGGTGTATGGTTTCTCGAATGCTTTACATGCTTTTTCTAGTTTTGAGCGTACCTGGAGCATTGCTATGTCGTGTAGTAATTGACAACACCTCATACATTTTCATATAATTCCAAGTGAAATGAGGCTTTATCCAATTCAGTGTAGTATATTTCAACGACATTATCCATGCAAGCGCACGATGAAGTGAAATTTATAAATATTCTTGAAAGCATTGGCCTTACCGATGGCGAAAAGATTTTTTTTATGTATTTGGTTTCCCATGGATCCGGCAAAGTGTCACAAATTTCAAGCGAAACCGGTCTTAACAGAACAAACTCATATCATATTGTGAATGCTCTCCTTGAAAAAGGTCTTATCCGTGAGGAAAACCGTGTAAGTGGCAAGGTGCTTTTTCCTTGTACACTTCAGGAACTCCAGAAAAAAATCGAAGAAAAGCAACATGCTATTCAGGCACAAAAACGCTCACTGCAGGAACTTGAAGCATATTTTCCGGCTCCGCAGGCAGGAGAATCTACTGAACCAAAGATAAGAAAGTTTACTGGAATCACCGGCGTACGACAAATGATGAAAGATATATTCGCTGGTGCCGGTCAGACAGGTCAGCTCTGTCTCTACACCAATCAAAAATCTGAAAGGAGGTACTTCTCAGCTGCAGCACATAAGGATTTTGTACATCAGCGGGTAGGGAAGGGAATACATATCCGCGTACTGGCGGTTGATAATCCTGAAGGGCGAAAACTCCTGGAACATAAGGAAAAGCTTCTGAGACAAGTGCGTTTTCTGCCTCCTGATTTTCAGTTCAAAGCAGAAATGTACCTCTACCCGAGTAAAATCTGCATGCTCGACCTCCAGGAAGATATTATTGCACTGGTTATTGAAAGCAAGGAGCTGTATGTGATACACCAGTATATGTTTGAAACCCTCTGGCAAAACCAGCAACCTGGTCAGGAGTAAACAGATAATACGTTTATTTCCATTCTACACCGCAGGTAATGTTGTCAAAAGCATCCTGGCACCTGGCAGGAAACACGATTTATTATCGTTCGACCTGTACATAGTTTATATTCAGCCATTTAGCACTTTCTGGACTTCATATTGTACTCTCTTGATATCCTGTTTTGTGTAGGAGCCACCATAAAGCACCGTATCCATTGCTCGAAATGCAGGTTGAAATGTACTGGTTGCAACTCCCTGAGCTTGTAAGGTTTGTAGAAATTCATAGGGAGCGGATCGCAATAATGTAACGGGAAGATCATGTGTTGTAATCAAGTACTTCCTGAGCTTGCGATCCCATTTTTTCACAGCCAGTATATCTTTACGTCGACGCGTAGCCTTACCGGCTGATAAACGCGTATATACAAAGTATCCCCCGAAAAGTACAATAATCACCCCCAGGATGGAGAGAAACAGGATAACAAGAATCTGCAGTTGCCTTTCTGCACGTGCCTTATTCTCTTCCTGTCGCTCCCGAATACTCTCATCTGCCTCAGCCTGCTGTGCAAGTTCTATCTCACGTTCCAGAGCCTCCTCACCTTCAAGCAGGGAATCCATTTCCGAAGAAAAAGATATCTCCTGTGGTTTCTCTGTCTCCAGACCTGGTATTTCAGACTCATCTCCCAGAAACAGATCATCAAAGCCAACCCCTGCTTCTAACGGACTCATTACACTCGCGATGTCTTCCGGAGAAAACTTTTGCTCCCCGGGATTCCCGCCGGTAAACGCGGAAGGATCAGTATCATCTGATAAATTCGGCGAAGTAGGATCGAATGTTACCCATCCGTAGTCCGGGATTAAGACCTCTACCCACGCGTGCGCGTCCCGGTTTAACATAACATATCCATCTAATGTTTCATTAAACGTATCTGAATAAAATCCACCAACCAGTCGGGCAGTAACTCCCAGGTTTTCAAGCATTACCACCATAGAAGTAGCAAAATGTGTACAATAACCCTCCTGAGAATCAAATAAAAAATCATCAATTGGGAATTTCTGATCCTGGATGTCTGGCGTCAAGCTGTATAGGTAGTTTTGTTTCAGATATGTCTCAATTTGCTTTGCTTTTTCGTATTCACTTGAAGCACCTGACGTGACATTCAGTGCCAGATCCATAATCTTTTGCGAACTAGTGGATAAGGGATATTGAAAACTTACATAGTCCAGATGAGACGAGATACTGGCGGTTACCGGGTTACTATACTTGCCCTGGTAAAAAAGTTGCTCATCAAACCGGGAATACTCATACTCTATGAATTGTACTTGTTTTGCAGGCTGATTTTCGTCTTTTTGCCTCGAAGCGCGCATTAACCCGATTACATAGTTATAAATCCCGGCATCCCCGGAGTCAATGATCTTTTCTGCTGTCGGGACGATTCCATTATTTCCTGAAGGATAGACAATTTTCACATCGTTGATTTTACCGGAGTATGCTTCCATTGTACCTCCGGAGGCAGGATTATACCGGAGCGTTGAGTAGTCGGTAAAATGATTATACTTCGAATAGTACCAGTTTTCAGTTTCGATATCATGGACTATCAACTCGTCATTGAGACTCGTGACCTGATACACGTTGGTTTTTAGATACAGTGGACGATCTGCCTGGTAGTAACCGGCTATCTCCAGATCAGGAAGGTATTTTCTATCCTGATACATCACTCCTTTTCTACTATACTCCGCCAACTCCTCAATTCGTCGCTCTTCCTCACGTTTTTCTTCCGCGAGCTGCAATTCCTGTATCGAGGTAATCTCAGTCTCAAGTTCTTTAAATTTGTCAGCAGCAAGAACAGCGAGGAAAAGTGAAACTCCAACCAGACTCACCGCGAAAAGCGCAACGCCAACATGCAATGTCTTCAACAATTCACGTTTTACTATCTGATGTTTAACCAGGAAATACACACTCCCGCACAACATTGCCACAATGAGTACAACCGCGTAATACGTCAGTAAATCGGGATCTTTGTATTGATAAAACCGATACGCCCCCGCAGCGATAAGCATACAGGCGATAACGGGAATGATCGAATGACTTTTACCTACTATATAATATGTCACTCCACCAACAGCAGCACCTGCCAGAAAACCTTGAATCATAACTGTCAGACTTTCCCCAATCTGGAACGAAGGCAGTGGGCTACCAATGCCCAGATTACCAATAAGCACAATCGGATACCATAGAAATATTGCTGCTATCGTCACAAGTGCGGAAATTGTCAGTATCAGTGAAAGAATTCTAACTTTTGGTTTAAAAATGAATCTGTAGAGCACAAAAACAGCGAAACACGCACCAGGGACAAAAGCCACGACCGCGCGAATATCATACGTTGTATCAACGAGAAATGTTGAACGATAAAACAAATCAACAACGTACATAACTGCAGTAAAAATCAGTGTCATACCCAGAGACATAAGAATATTCTTATCTCTTCGATGGAGTGCCAGTAGTATATGTTTTCCCTTGTGGTACATGTTTGGCATAGAGTGCTAGTTTTCGGTGAATTGCATATATTTCATGCCGGCATACTTTTTCTCGTTTTCCTCAAGCAGCTTACGTAATCTAACAAGACTACGAAACTTCTTTATTCCAGACATAAACCCGAATTTACCGAGTTCTTCTGACAGACTTATCCCGTGCTCATTTATTTTCTCATGAAAGAGGAATGTTTTAAATACTTTATTCTTTGGAGTAAACATATCATCCTTCATGCTGTATATGTATACCTCTTGTACATGGTGTACAGGTATAGTATCACTTGATAACGATAACGTGACAGGATTTTTATGTATTTCCTGGTGGAAGTAGGTCTGGAATGGTGTCTGATCCTGAAAATATGCGTGAGAAATAAGCGTTGAATACATTTTACTCGGATCATATGCGTCAAAGCGCTCAAGTGTAATCGGTTTACTACTGTTTATATGTACATGAATGCGCTTGCCACTGTGCCTGGCAGTCTCAACAATATAGGCACATGCCACATCGAGGAACTTCCCGATAGGCTTCATCTGGTCGGTTGTATTCAGAAAAGGAGTGTATAAGTTTAAAATAATGTGCACATCACTATCATCTACGGACTCATCTTCCGGCATTCGTACGATCAGCCGTTGTTGCTTCGCGGTGTTTTTCCAGTGAATACGCCGAACATCATCACCACGATGATACTCACGGGTTGCAAATATGTTTTCTGTTGGATGCGTGGAAATAATTGTTTGAGCTGAATCTTTCTTTGCCAGTGAATTCTTATCATTTTTGACACCACGTCTTAAATCTTTATGTACACGCAGAGGGTGGAAATGATCACCATTGAGTACTGAACAGGCTTTAAATAGTGTAATAGGCTCCTGGAAGAAAAACAGGATACGGGTTATGGAATATTCACCGGTATCCAGTCCGGAAACATCAAAAACTATGCGGTTATGTGAAAATACGCCACGCGGTCTGTTTTTGAACGTAACCGGGTGCCCACCAGAAGAAGTATTACACAGTACTATCTCCGCGACAAGAAAAAATCCGGATTTTTTTAACTCTACCGGCATCTGGAAAACTACCTTACTGCCATGTTGTCTCAGTTCATATTGCTTCTCTCGCAGCATATGCATAAACACAAACCGTAGCGAAAGGACATACATTGTTCCAATAAGTACATATAACCCGCCAAAAATAAGCATCACCCATAAAAAAAAGTTAAAAGTAGTCACAAGTGACGCATCAATAATAGTAACTCCGGCTTCGCCTTCCTGCAAAATTTTCCACAAAGTAATGACTCTGTTCGCTTCCTGATAGCCATAAAACCCCAGCAGTACAAGGACTATACCACCAAGCCAGGAATAAAGCCGGAAGAATGTAAGAAATGATAACAACCTGCCTGTAACACGACGGCTATACGATTTATGTGTTGGATTGTGTTGAGTATTGGTTGGCATGTATAGTCTGCTTTCCTTTGAGCTTGTCTAGAGAAGATAGTAATAAGCAACTGTACTTATACGTTTTCTTTATCAAGCAGATCCCGTAAAAGCACTTCTTCTTCCTGGACTGTGTTAGTAAATACACGGTGGGCAATAACCGGGATAAACAGACGATATAGATCATCGCTGTTTACAAAGTCTCTCCCGTGAATATACGCGCAGGCCTTGAGTGCATGGACAAATTTTTTTGAGCTTCGCGGGCTGATTCCAAGCTCAAATCTATTGTCGTCGCGTGTTTGCTGAATTATGTTTAAGAGCGCTTCGACAAGTTCTTCATGTATAAATACATTCTGGAACTCTTTCTGCCATGTCGCGATTACATTCGCCGGAAAAGAGGGAAGTTTGAGGTCTCGAGTATCCAGCTGGGCATCAAGCATAATCTGACGTTCCTGATCACGGGTAGGGTAGCCGACTTTTGTTTTGATGAGAAATCTGTCCAGCTGAGCTTGTGGCAAGGGGTATGTACCGAGGTGCTCTACAGGATTTTGTGTAGCGATCACAAAAAAAGGCTTTTCCAATACATAGGTGATATTGTCTACACTGACCTGTCTTTCAGCCATTGCCTCGAGGAGAGCTGACTGGGTTTTGGGGGATGCGCGATTGATTTCGTCAAATAATAATATATTTGTGAAAATAGGACCTGGGATAAACTCAAATTTATTTTCTTTCTGATTAAAAATAGTAACGCCAACAAGGTCTCCGGGAAGCAGATCAGGGTTTCCCTGGATTCGTTTAAAATCCAGGTCGAGGATGCGGGCTATCACATTTATAAGCATGGTTTTACCCGTTCCTGGCACATCTTCAAGCAGGATGTGATCATTGCAAATAATAGCGATAAGGATCAGTATGGTAATTTCTTCTTTGCCATATACAACACTTGACACTGCTTCCAGTAATGTTCTGATATCATCCCGGTACTGGGAATGAGATTTCCGGTTAGTATTTTGTAATTTCATGTATTTTTGTTTGCTGGTGTAAACCTGGAACCACATATGGTTCTCAATCTGTATATTGTGTATTGTAGAATTAAATTGGTTTTTTGGCTATGAAGCGCAATCAAACTTCTTTAACATGATATTTTTCATGCAGGACAAAGTAGGCTCCAAGCATAATTCCAATCGTATTGAAGACAAAAAAAGTAAACGAGCCCAGGAATACAGATAAATCGAGTAAAACCAGCCCTCTTGCGCTGTTTACCAACGGTGGTACG
This sequence comes from Candidatus Dojkabacteria bacterium, assembly GCA_048615375.1. Classification (GTDB taxonomy): domain Bacteria; phylum Patescibacteriota; class Dojkabacteria; order JAOAGR01; family JAOAGR01; genus JBMCLJ01. Next base: position 8,263 of record JBMCLJ010000051.1, read on the forward strand.
AGTGAGATACCGATAGAAATGCCGGCTCCGACATTTGAAGTGTCTTTCCATACCCATAAATATGAGCCGACAATACCGAGCAATACGGCAGCGAGGAAGTACTCTACACCAAGGTTAACAAAAAACTGTGAGTACCCAATCTCTCTGCCCGCGAACTCAAGTAGCAGAAATGAAATCACTGCAACAATAAAACCAAGTCCACTTATCGCCGCGTATTTCAAGAGAGCCCTTCCAAAATTGCGGTACTTTTTTGAAAGAAAAAAGATAACCGCGGAAATAATAGGATCAATAAACGGCGCGACAATCATTGCCCCGATAAGGAGGAACTGGTTTTCCAGATAAATCGCGAGTACGGCCAGTAGACTTGATGTAAGTGTAAGTACCACTATCTGCTCACTCCACTGTACAGTGTTTTCAGCTCGTGATTCAAGCTTACCATCGTTAATTTTATGTCGTAGACGATCCAGCACTCTAGAAAACATGGTGACTTTGTAGTTGTTAATTATCAACTCACAATCAATCCTAGTATTTTTTTCAGATTTTTGGAAATATAGCGCAACGATATATCCTATATTAGTACTCAGTGGTATAATTCAGCCATGTTAGATAAGGTCAATTTCAATGTCTGGGATTTAATACAACATATAGCTAACCAGCCAAGAACGGAATGATACGGTAGCATCAAGTCAACATCTGTGAAACTTTCCACATTGGAATCACTGTTAGGTCTACCTTTTGAAAAAAGGAAGTTTGCAACACTTGGATTAGGAGCATTGCTTCGTGATTTTAATAATAGTCCGGAAACTCAAAGTTCAGACAACATCCCCTCTTTATTTGCCTTGAATCATGTATTGAATAGTGAATTATTTCTGGAATCACTACATGCTGGTCGTTCATTTACTATTGAAGATACAACCATATATAATTGGCCGGCAGATATTGATAGATGGTTGAAGCACCAATTTATTCTGCCCCAGCTGCTTTCTTATACCCTATCTCCATTTTTATGCCAACACATCAGTCATAAAGGCACTCCTTTTGCGAAATTTGCAGACCAAGCCCCACCTCCTGGATTAAAACAGGTTTTCTTCAGGGTAATGTTAGGAGCAGTTGCACGAAAAAAAGTTAGCAATAGTATTAATCACCATGGAGGACTAATGGATCCGTCAACAAAAATCTTGATTCCAGATTATTCCATAGATACTGAAATATATAGATACACTTCATTGCTATGTACTCCTTTTAGCCAAAATGATTTAACCAGCTGGCCCGGTATTGGTTTTTTGCTTGGATACTCAGAGGAAATGAATAGTAAAGCGCAAAAAACATGGAAAGTTAGTAATAAAGATTCACCGGATCAGTACTGGTATAAAGTTCGAGCAATATTGCACACTCTTCTTGCGACCAATTCTAGTAGTGCGAAGACTTTAACACCTTTTAAAGATGCTGGAATTACAAATACTCAAAGCGGATTAGCTATCCACCCTATTGATGCACTCTACCGCCATATAGCAACAACTAAACCCGAATCAAATTTGGAAGCAATTAAGCTGCATATAGCATTGCTACTGTATTCACAGCAAAAAAGTAATGATTCGAACGAAGAAGAAATAGGACAGAAACCAAAGAAAAAAGACAAGAAAAAAACTAATCTCCATCCCAGGCGTTCTAATCAACCTAGACACCCTTATGGTTGGCCCTATCCACCACTTTCCCGAGCTATAGCAGGTATTCATACAGAAGACATCAATAAATTTATAGAAACTACACGTAGTTGTACTACAAATAGGCAAATTGTAGAAGCAGCATATAACGCTGCTGAAGATATAATCAAAAAACGACGGTTGGCCCGGTAGGT
>JBMCLJ010000052.1:0-10095 GCA_048615375.1 Candidatus Dojkabacteria bacterium
GCCAAGTTTGATTTCATGTGTTTCTACTCGAACCCTTCCGCGTGTATTCTCAGTGAGCGCGAGTGGCTGCTCATGAATCTCTTTCTGCATGAAATGTTCGTACCCAGACTTTTCAAGTTCACCAGCCTCATACTCAATTGTATGTACTTCAGCATTTTTGAGCTCATTATGAACTGTTTTAAGCGTTAACTGGTCTGCTGTGATGACCGCCATATCTCCATCATTAAGGTATATGACACTTTTGGTGTAATCAACAAGTGGAACCGCGTCAGACGCGACAAAGTACTCACCGCTGCCAACTCCAATAACTACGGGACTGCCTTTTCTTGCAGTAATTAATGTATCTGGTTCATACTTTGATAAAACCACAAGACCGTAGGTGCCTACTACTTTTCTCAAGGCACATCGAACAGCTTCTTCAAGACCTTCTGACGCGTCTTGAGCATAACACTCTTCTATTAAATGGACTAATACCTCAGTATCTGTCTGTGACGCGAAGATATGTCCCTTTGATTCCAGCTCTTTTCTCAAGTACTGATAATTCTCGACAATACCATTATGAACTACCGCAAAATCATTATTTTCAGAAGCGTGTGGGTGCGCGTTGACATCATTCGGCTCTCCATGAGTTGCCCATCGTGTATGAGCTATGCCTGTCTTCTGACGTATACTCTGAACACTCGTTGTAAGGTGGTTTTGAAGTTCTTGAACCTTGCCACGTTTTTTATGGACAGCAATTCCATTCGAATCAACTAGAGCAATTCCTGCTGAATCATATCCTCTGTACTCCAGACGTTTCAAGCCTTTGATGAGGATTGGTTCGGCATGTTGGTGACCAATATATCCGACTATTCCGCACATAGCTATGCATTGTATTCCTATCTGTGCTATTGAGCAATACGTACATACACGAGGCTGAACGCAGATTATGACTACTCAATACCTTACCCTATCCTTTAACGAACGCTAATTATCAGTACGTTCTGACTAAATGGTTAATTATGTTATTATCCCTTTGTGGTTCAGGAATTTCTGGAAAAAATTTTCAAAGGCCTTAGCAAGACATCAGACCTGGGTTCATTCCACTTAATTAATTTTAAAAATATTGATTTCTCGAGATTATTCTGTGTTTACCTTTCCAATAAAACTTCTTCAAATGTTCTATTCGTTCCAGATTCGTATCTTCACCCGGAGCTTTCGATTATTCACGTTGTAAAAGACTCGCCGTTCTCTGTAGAAAAATTTACCAAACAACTCATTGAAATTGGTTATACAAAGACAGATCAGGTATTTGACGAACTTCAATTCAGTCAAAAAGGCGATGTTATTACGGTTTATACCGATAGTAATGATACTGTGTATCGTGTGGATTTTTTTGGGGACAGAGTTGAAAGTATTTCTTTGCTTGATAATGTTTCTTTGCGGGTAAAACACGAGCTCACCAACGCGTTACTCCTGAACATTCATCCGGACAATAAAGCATTTAATCCTGAATTTTATGGTGAATTCACCAGTGTTTATGAGAAACTAGTCATTCATTCAGTAAACAGCGAGCTAACTAAAGGACTTCTGCCTGATAGTTCGCGAGTTGCTTTTGACACAGAAGAATTGCCTTTATTCCGAAAAAATGTAGATGTTTACCAGCAGTACATGCAGAAATACAACGGGTATAGCCTGTACTATTCAGGAAATAACTATGAAAACCTTCCTGAGGGATTTTACTCAGTAAATGCTCAAAAGTTAGCTAATCTCTCTCTTTCAGTAACCATAGAAAAAGGCTTTGTTATTCCAGAGCATAAAGTTGTCGTGCTTACTGATAGAGAGCTGGTAAGTACATTGAATCTGACAAAATCACGAACGAAGACACCTTCGAAGTATCGAAGGTTTTTTGACAATGAAGTAAATATTGGAGATTACATTGTTCATGAAGCCCATGGAGTCGGTATATACAATGGCATCGAACGCAAAGTGGTCCTTGGAGAACCGAACGAATATGTGGTGATTGAATATCAGGATAAAGAAACATTACTTATCCCATTAACACAGCTTGATCGTGTATCAAAGTTTGTAGCCCATGAGGGACATGAGCCAAAAGTCACCAAACTGGGGACAGCAGAATGGTCTACGATCCAACGTAGACTGAAAAAATCCGTGGAAGATATTGCAAAAGAACTACTGGAAATCTACGCGAAGAAAAATATTCAAAAAGGATTTAAGTTTGATGAAGATTCTCATGCACAGCTTACTTTCGAAAAGGCATTCCCATACAAGCTGACAGAAGATCAAATTCGGGCTTTGCATGAAATAAAAGACGACATGGAAAGCTTAAAGCCTATGGATAGGTTGCTTATAGGCGATGTCGGTTTCGGTAAAACTGAAGTTGCTCTGCGCGCTGCTTTTAAAGCAGTTCAAAATCGTAAACAGGTTATGGTTCTTGCTCCTACAACAGTTTTAGTATCACAACTATACAATGTGTTCGCCTCAAGGCTCCAAAAATTTCATGTACATGTAGCGAGAGTTTCACGGTTTGATGGAACCAGTAAGAATAAGCAAAATATTGAGGCATTTAATCAAGGAAAAATAAACATACTTATTGGAACTCACCGGCTGCTTTCGAATGATGTACAACCGCATGATCTCGGTTTATTAATAATTGATGAAGAGCAAAGATTCGGTGTTAAGCAAAAAGAAAAAATTCGTTCTTTGAGAACAAACATTGATCTTCTTTCCATGTCTGCCACACCAATCCCCCGTACATTACAAATGTCGCTTACAGGGATCAGAGACATCAGCATTATTGCTACCCCTCCTCACGGGCGACAGCCAGTGCATACCGAAGTTATCTTTGATGATGAAATACCTGACAAGATACGTTACGAATACAAGCGTAAGGGACAAACATTTGTCGTCTACAATCAAATAGAAACTATGCCTGAATTTGTACAGCGTGTCCATGAAGAATTGCCCCCTCAAGCAAAGATTGTTTATGGGCATGGAAGAATGGCGGGTGAGAAACTTGAGGATATTATGATGAAATTCCAGGAACGTGAATTTGATGTATTATTTGCTACAACAATTATTGAAAACGGAATAGATATTCCAGCAGTTAATACAATAATTATCGATAGTGCCCATGAGTTCGGTTTATCTCAACTGTATCAGTTACGTGGGAGAGTAGGTCGTGCAGATACCCAGGCATACTGTTATCTTGTGGTGCCAAAAAGCTCTGAATTTATTTCCTTACATAAACGTCCTGATGAAGCAACACGTAATCTAGGTAAGTTACTGGAAGAACATAAGATCGAGGATAGATGGATTACACCTGAGGCGATTTCAAGAATCAGAGCAATTCTTGATAATCAGGAACTTGGAGCTGGATTTAAGATCGCTTCACGGGATCTGGAAATACGTGGTTCAGGAAATATACTTGGCTCACAACAAAGTGGCCATATCAATGCTGTGGGGTATGAACTTTACATTCGCCTACTGGAACAGGAGATCAGGAAAATTAAAAGTTTACCCGTTCCTCAAGCAGAGGAAATGAAATAATGCAGCCAATCTGTCAGTTCCTGGTAATCAGTTCTCCATTTCTTTTTAGTCTTCCGCGAATAATATACGGTACAAATAAACTCAAGCTACGTACTTCTTTCGAAGTTATCTTTACATTCCATACATCGTAAACCTTGACCATTTTCAACAGCCTTGAGCGAAGAAGAGTTAACTTCAAGTTACGTTGTCTGAGCAAGCGTCCTGGAATGACCTGCTCACGATACGTTTCATCAAAATCATATACAAATATATAGCGCAGATGCGCGTAGCCTATTGAATCATTATATAAGTCTAGATTTATTGACAGGCTAAGCAACAATGAAACAAATTGTTTCAAAAAGAAATATAGTTGATTTGTATAGGTCGAATATAGGTCAAATGGCAGAGAGATAATTGGAGAACGCGAAGTGAAGAATCATACAAGGTTTTTGTGTACTTCAGAGCCATGGCAGTTACTATTTATGAACGCAAACTGGAAATCTGCATCCATCACCCAATGGACTATGAACTTTCATTCTATAGAATTTCAAGAGGACTATAAGAAAGCCAGTATCAACTGGAGGCAGTTTTCATTTGTGTTCTTATTCCAGCATACAAAATCTAAATTATTTTGCAAAAAAATATTGGAACAAAATATATCATGGATGTAATTCCGGTTGGACGCTGCTGTAGGCGCTTTGGATACTTTCTTCATCTTTCTCTAACAATTCGATGAGTTCTTTCTCTCTCGTATGCAGTACACTGAACTCCTTGAGAATTTTCATGGTAGAATCTTCAAGTTTAATAAGGTAATCTTGTTCAATACTGAACAATGCGCTGAAATCTCCACTTGCTATAGTATTTTGTACACTATTGCCATAGCGAATAGTTACTTGTGCACGTTCAACAGCCAGTTCGACGAGCTGAGTAGTGGCAGTATTATCCGGCAGAAGATCACCATCAACAGTACTACTACGTAGTTTTTCAACTATCATCTCGATTTGTTCGACCTTATTATCCTTCATACTAAGATTATTTAACTGCAATTCTCCCTGAGCTTGATCGACAAACTGGACTATGTTGAGGAATAGTTCATACGATGAGCGTGTATCACGGATAAACATCAGGTATTCTTCATAGGAATCACTATATGACTTAAGTGATTCAGCAACCGGTTGTAGCTCCTGGTACGATAGAGTAGAGAACTGTTCTTTAAGCTGTAAATGTTTATTTTCCAGATCAATAATGTTTTGTTCTAATCGAGCTAAAGCCTCTAAATCTTCGTCTGTACCGTTCAATTGATAAAATGAGAGTTCTCTAGTGGTTTTGAAATAATTGCTCGTGGCATCACCAAGCTCAGTATACTGATTCTCAATTGACTCAAGTGCCTGTTTCATTTCCAGCCTTCTATTTGAATTGTAGAGGCTTACCGCAGAAACCCCTATTGCAATAAGAGAAACAATGAGCAGCAAAGTTAAAACAGCTATCATTAGTTTACCGAGAAACGTTTTTCCTTGCTTGTTGGTAGAGCCAGGATGTGGTGAAGTTGTCACATCCTCATCGCAGGAAGTTTTATGTGCTGCTTCTTCATCTTGTTCAGTAAGTTTCTCTTCCTCTCCTGAAACCACTTTATCTTCACTGTTTTCAGGAGTTAAGCTATTCGTTTTAAGCTTCTTTGCTTCATTCTTACTCTGCTTCTTTTTTCCTTTCTTTTTGGATTTGGTCATAGAGAAATCACGTTGTTAAAGTGTAATAGTATTTATGAATTAGTAAAGTATCCAGACTGAAAATGGAAATTGACGAAAAACGTATGAATAGGTAAAATCATTAACACATGCTTTGAAGGGGAATAGTAGTCTTGATTGATGAACCCGCCCTGGAGCAGCCGGCGATGAGTCTGGACGTTAGACCGAGACGTATACATCGGATGCTGAAGGAAAGGTATATACTTCAGCTACAAAGGTAACTCTAGCGATAGCGTTATAAAACAAGGTGGTAACACGGAGTAAAGCTTCGTCCTTAGTTAATTGTGGCATAGCAATAATTCTATGCTGAAAGGAGCTAAGGATGGAGCTTTTTTTATTTTTACAACAATTACGATTATACGAACCCCATTGGGAGTGAAAATGTGTAAATTTGTACATGAATTAATGTGTCAATATGCCAATGCGCAAGCAAAAATTGTAAGTTTAATTAGATATTTTAAGTGAGTAAATTACTATGCAAAGATATTCAAAGTTATTTGGAAAAACAGAGCGAAATGCACCAAAAAATGCAGTTTTTGCTTCTCATAAATTTTTATACCAGGCTGGTTATATTCGTGAGAGTGTAGCTGGAAGGTACTTCCTCTTGCCACTCTGTATACGTGTTCGAGACAAAATTATTGCAATAATTGATGAAGAGATGGAGAAAGCGGGTGCACAAAAATTGCTGGCACCCACATTGCATCCTCTTGAATTATGGGAGGAGACAAACAGAGTTAATGCTTCAAACTTTGAGTTAATGACACTTGAAGACAGGAGAGGTGCAAAGTTCGCTTTAGGTGGGACAGCCGAGGAAATGATTTCGGATGTAGTAAGAAAATTCCAGCTTACGTACAAAGACCTGCCATTTAATATCTATCAGTTTTCTACAAAATTTAGAGATGAGATACGTGCAAAAGGTGCCTTATTTCGCACAAGAGAATTCACAATGAAAGACGCGTATTCATTTAGTAGAGGCGAGGAGGACTTTGAGCCTGAGTATCAAAATATGGCTGATACATACGCGCGTATTTATTCCCGATTGGGTGTCAAAGCAATACAAGTGCCCGCTGATAATGGATACTTTGGTGGAGATTATTCTGATGAATTTGTTGTTGAAGATACAGCTGGCGAAAGTACATTTTTTGTGAGCGAAGATGGTACATACATTGCTCATGAAGATATAGCGAAGTTTTCACGGGGAGAAATTAATCCTGAAGAAGAGATACAAGAACTTAAAGTAATTGACCAACCCGGGTGGGTACAAACTATGGAAGATAACGTCAAGCACTATGGAAAGACAGCTGCACATTTCCTTAAAAACGTAGTGTATAAAAACCGAACGAATGGAGAATTAATTATTGCAACCATACGCGGGGATCTTGAAGTGAATAAAAATAAACTGGAGCATGTGCTCGATGCAATTGGACAACTTGATGATGCGACCGACGAGGATCTCGCATCTATTGGCACAAAATCAGGCTATGTCCATTCCTGGGGACATAATGCTAGGTATATTGGCGATATTTCTCTCACTACAGTGAAGAATTTTATTGGTGGTCAAAAAGAGGAGAAAACTGACACGATAAACGTCAATTATGGACGTGATTTTTCGTGTGAGATGTTGGCGGATATCGCTCTAGCTGAGGAAGGATTTTTAACTGATGATGGAAGTTCAATACTTGTTGTGAAAAAAGGAATAGAAGTGGGCAATATTTTTCAACTTGGAACTCACTATTCAGAACGTATGGCAAATCTCACATATGTAGACCAGGATGGTAAAGCAAAACAGCTATACATGGGCTGTTACGGTATTGGGATAGAGAGAACTCTACAAGCTATTGTTGAAAAGAATCATGATGATAAAGGTATTGTGTGGCCAGAAGAAGTAGCGCCATATACAGTACACCTTCTCGGGCTTGATCTACATGACAGCGATGTCAGACAAAAGGTTGAATCGGTTCTACAGGCTATTACTAACGCAGGAATTGAAGTTCTCTACGATGATAGAGAACAGACAAGAGCTGGTGAAAAATTTAACGACGCGGATCTGATTGGTATACCATGGCGGGTTGTCGTCTCTAAACGTACTGGAGATCTCCTCGAAGTGAAACGTAGAAATGAAGAAAACAGCGAATTGATGAGTCTCGATGATTTTATTGGCAAAATTATGAAAAAGTAAGTATACTGCATTGGAACACCGTATATGGTGTATTTATATTATAAAATAAATCACTCTGTGTTATAAAAACAATATAGGTTTATTACGAATTAATTATATTAATATGCTTTTTATTTGGATTATCAATGGGATCATAATATCTGTAATGAGTGGTTTTACTTACACTCTACTATTTAATAGTGATACAAATATAACCGATTTACTGTTTAAGTTCAGGGTACAGGAAGTTATTTATAATATTTGGATTGTTATGACATTTATCGTCAGTATCCGGGTATTTAAAAAAACTTGGGTACCAGCATCGCTTGAAGGCTTCTATGAAATGAAACACCTACCGAAATGTACGGCAGGTGTTTTAATATTAAAACATTCAGATTATAATTATCCCAGTCTCCTTCCCAGTTTACTGAGAATACGAGTGTGCCACCCGCAACAGGTTCACCAGTATACCTGATAGTTGGAGGAGGTATTTCTTCGCCATCCTGGATCAGGGAAAGTGGTTTGCCAATAGTAGTTCCGGCAGGATTGCCTGCGCTGGGAGTAAATGGAATCGTTCGATGGTAAAATCCTACGTTTGAAGGAATGAGTAAATCAACAGTATAACTATCTCCGCTAACCAGCTGCATAGGAATAGTAAACTCCTGGTCATTGTAGCTATACGACACTTCTACAGAAGTGATATCGTTCCCACGCACGATAGCTTCGAGGGGGACAATCTCTCCTCGTTCACTGACTCCTGGCTGTGGCGCTCTAACTCCAACTTCAACTGGTCGAGAAGTAAAAGAAAAGGTATCGGGTATACTCAACCTGTGCTTATACACATCATCTAGGCCAGGTTCTGAAGTAATGGAAACAGCAGATTCTAGTAAAGCATTTTGCAGAGCTGTATCAGTAGATTCTGGATTTTGAGCTAACCACAATCCAGCAGCACCAGCGACAGCAGGAGCTGCCATGCTTGTACCACTCATTAGTCCATAGCCATCTGGATACAAGTCACTTGGCTGCATGGTGCTCCAGATGTTCATTCCAGGGGCAGAAATATCAACCGCATCACAGAGAATTGCACTTCGTGGCCCTCCCAGCGACAGATTGAGTATTTCTGAACCTTTCTGGACAGCGTAATTAATACCATGTGCTATTTCAGCTCCCACGTTCTCAACATGCCAGAAATCGGGCTCGTCTGCGACTTCAGGTCGCTCTTCCTGCTGTGGTAGTTCTGGTAAGGTTCTGACGTAGTTTAATTCTGCTTGAATTCCTTTATTCTTGAGTATAGTTAGAACTTCGCTATCTGTAGAATCTTTGCTTTTGAGCAATGTACCAATAGAAGTAGTATGTTGATGGACTTCCAGTGACTTTCCATCAAGAGTGAATGAAGATTTTGGATGTGTCCCTGTTAATGTGCCAATTGAATCGGAGAGTACAATAACTCAATTTGTTTTAACTTCACTTTTCGTATCTTCCGCCAGGACTGGTGTGCTGATCACGGTTACACCGAGAGGAACGAGAAGGAAACCAGGCAGAAGCGGGAAATTATCCCGCTTTATCAAACCCACAAGGTATAATATCCGCTATAGCAGCATTTCCTAGTAGTAATTTCTGCCGCTCACGCTTATCTCGCATTGGCATTTGCTCTGATTTCCCTGATCACAGTCACTTTAACAGTGCCAGGATAATTCTGAGTATCGTGAATTTCTTTTGCAATTTCATTCGCGAGTACAGTTATCTGATCGTCCGCTGCCATTATCGGATCTACAAATACTCGAATTTCTCTTCCAGCATCCATCGCGTACGCTTGTTTTACTTCGTGGTGCGCACTGGCGATATCTTCGATTGCTTTTATACGTTTAATGTAATCCTCCCTGGAATCATTACGTACGCCAGGCCGGGCGCTGGAATTTCCATCAGCAATATAGATAAGTGCTGACTCCATACAAACCGGGTCTTTTACCATGTGATGAGCGTACATTGCGTTGATAACTTCTTCTTTAAGTCCCAGCTTTCGCCCAATCTCTTCACCCAGTTCCATATGATCCCCTTCTTTATCATGCGATTCAACCTTACCAATATCATGCCAGAGCGCGCATTCTTTCGCCAGGTTTACGTTCAAGCCCAATTCAGCGGCAGCTTTTCCAGCAAAGTTAACTACTTCCAGTACATGGTTAGCCAGGCACTGACCATAGCTGTATCGGTACTTCATCCGTCCGAGGAATTTCATCTGATCCAGTGAAAGATTCGGGAAACCAGCTTTAAAAGCAATCTCTTCACCATCTTTTAAGATTTGTTTTGAGAGATCAACTCGGGCTTTCTGGAAAAACTCTTCTATCCGGGCTGGGTGAATCCGGCCATCACGAACAAGCTTTTCCAGGGTCATTCGAGCTAATTGACGCCTCAGGGGATCAAAGCAGGACAGTACGACATAGGTATCAGCTTCATCCATTATCAGCTCAACTCCAGTCAGACGTTCGAAGGTCTTAATATTTCTTCCTTCTTTCCCAATTATTTTGCCTTTTGTTTCTTCACCTGAAACAGGGAAATTAGTCGTTGTATATTCGCTCACATAGTCTGTGCTTGAGGCTGTCATTGCATCAATGATTACCTCACGTGCGAGTGTATCTGATTCACGTTGTACTCGCTGCTTGTCCT
>JBMCLJ010000053.1:0-10068 GCA_048615375.1 Candidatus Dojkabacteria bacterium
CATTGCTATTTGACCTCAACAATGAGCGAAACATTACAATCATAACAAGTTTTCTTGCAGAAACAATTGGAAATGTAACCAGTATTGATAACATTTGTAAGTACACGGGTATATCCCGACATGAAACTGAAAAGATTCTTACTGCCTTAAAAAAGACCTGTGTCATAAACCAGATCCAGCCTTTTTATCGTGACAAGGCAAAAGAGATAATTCACGCACCAAAAATTTACTTCACCGATAATGGCATACGGAATGCAACACTCCGCAAACTGGAGAAAGAAGCAATACTTCCTGATATGGGTCAGCTTTTTGAAAATACTGTCTATACCCAGCTGATGTCCAAATTCAAACGTGGTACTATTCACTACTGGCGTACACAAAACAAGACTGAGGTGGATTTTGTCATAGAACCAGTCTATAGCCAGCTCATTGCTTACGAAATCAAGTATTTTTATCACAAAGACCACCTTCCTAAAAACATGAAAAGTTTTTCTACAGTGTACAAAGATCACATCCAGGAAGCAGCCGTAATTCACTCAGAGAACTATTGGAGGTATCTGGTATAAACCATAATGATGAAACACTTCAACGGAAAAACCATCCCGCCGTCCATCTCCTTGCATTCGTTGAATGTATCCAATATAAGTGCAAAAGTAGATAATGCAACGCTACATAGGTAATGAAAAAGCATTCAAAATTTACTATTGCTATAGGTATACTCTGTATTGTAACAACCTGTGGAACATTCAACTACAACAATGCCGGATAAAATAAACCCAATCATATACTGTAATCGAATATTCAAAATTATATTAGACTATATCAATACTATGTTATTTATCGGATTTTTTCTATTTGGTTTATTGCAGAATTTCAGAATGTTTGCAGAAGAAAGGACGCAAGACTTTGCGTCCCCACATTTGTAAGAATATATGGATCTTTTAGAGGTTATGGGTAATAAATTTTCTGTAGGTATGGATGATTTTCATTCGCCCCGTTCTTTCGCCAACTCTTTAAACAGCTTCGCTTTGAGTACTTCATATTCGTAATCGCTTACATCCTCTTCCAGTTCTGCCTTGTGGAGATTATGCTCAGCCCGGGCAATTGCTTCCTGAATCATTGTTTCGTCCAGTGTATCAGTAGTTTCCAGCTCGTTAACAAGCATAATGATCTTTTCCCCACCTGCTACCCGGGCTACACCGTCAAGTACAATGTACCGCTGCTTACCTGCTGAAGACTGAATCTCAATATAGCCAGGTCGAATCTGCAGCATCATATCTTCATGCCCTTCCAGAATGGTCAGGTACCCTTCATTCGAAAAAAAACTCACGTATTCAACCTCTGTATCTATGACCAGGCTGTCAATTGTGCGAATAATGAGATGCAACATAGCTTATAACGCTCCTTTCATATAAAATTCACTCTCTGACTTGTCATCATGTTTGCCGTCAAGTATTTCTCCGAATGAACGAATTGTATCTTCAAGCTTTACATAGACTCCCGGGCTTCCCGTAAATCTCTCCGCGACAAAGAATGGCTGAGAGAGAAATTTTTCCAGTCGACGCGCACGGGATACCATGAGTTTATCTTCGTCTGTTAATTCATCCATACCGAGAATCGCGATAATGTCCTGCAACTCCTTATATCTTTGAAGGCACGCCTGTACTCCGTTCGCGACACGATAATGCTCTTCACCGACAATTTCCGGCGTGAGAATCGTAGAAGTAGAATCAAGCGGATCTACCGCGGGGTAGATACCCTTTTCTGTTAACGCGCGGTTAAGCACAACTGTTGAATCCAGGTGGGCAAAGGTATTGGCCGGTGCCGGATCTGTTAAGTCGTCAGCCGGGACGTACACTGCCTGAATTGATGTAATTGAGCCTTTCCTGGTGGAGGTAATACGTTCCTGCAGATTACCCATCTCTGAGCTTAATGTCGGCTGGTAACCAACAGCTGACGGAACACGACCAAGGAGCGAGGAAACTTCTGAGCCAGCCTGGGAGAAACGGAAAATATTATCTATGAATAAAAGAATATCTTTCCCTTCAAAATCACGAAAGTACTCCGCCATAGTCAGCGCGGTCAAGGCAACTCGCGCTCTCGCACCAGGGGATTCATTCATCTGCCCAAACAACATAATAGTTTTTTCCAGTACGCCCGCATCCTTCATTTCTCCATAAAGATCATTACCTTCACGAGTACGCTCACCTACCCCAGCGAACATAGAGTACCCACCATGTTCCGCGGCGATACTCCGGATTAACTCCTGGATAATGACTGTTTTACCAACACCAGCCCCACCGAATAATCCAACTTTACCTCCTTTGAGGAACGGACATAACAAATCGATAACTTTAATTCCTGTTTCAAGAATCTCTGCACTTGTTGACTGCTCGCTCAGCGCAGGAGCCTGGCGGTGTATAGGTAATGTCTTATCAGCTTCTACTGGCCCAAGTCCATCAATTGGATTCGCAACTACGTCGAGCATTCTGCCGAGGACTTTTTCTCCTACTGGAGCCTGAACAGGTGCTCCAGTCGCAATAACTTCCATGCCACGATACAGTCCACTGGTTTGTTGTAGACCAACGCAACGAACTGTATTGTTTTCAAGCTGCATCTGTACTTCCAGGGTCACCTCCCGGTCTCCATCGTAGACAATAAGTGCGTCATACACTGCTGGTATCGAGCCATCAAACTCTACATCGACGACAAATCCCATTATTTGAACGATTTTTCCTTTTGTATGTTTTTCCATAATTAGAATTTGATGGTTATCTTAGTTTTTTCCCCATGATTTTTAACGGGACGCTTCATACCCGCAACAATTTCTGAAACTTCCTGTGTAATCCGGGCTTGCCGCTCTTTGTTGTACGCAAGGGTAAAGCGATCTATCATTTCTCCTGCTGACTTGGTAGCCTGCTTCATAGCGAATGTGCGCGCAAGATTTTCTGAACAAATTGAATCAAAATACGCATTATAGAGATGCGCATAGAGGTAGTTTTCAAGAAGGTATTCTCTCATAAAATCATGTATAGCCTCCACTTCGCAGGCAGTGCCCTTTCCTCCAGTTTCCTGATCCTGGCGCCTTTCCTGGCCGGATACAGAATGTGTACTTATGTCGCTGTGCAAAAGCTCTTCCAGTACAGGAAAGTAAACTCCCCCTGATAAGTGCGTATACATTAGATCTACCTGGCCGACTTCTTCAGCCATGATCATCCGTTTTATCTGTACCGCAACATTTCTCAGCACTTCCGCTTCGTTCTTATCAATTGTAAACTGCTCCAATTTCTGCGTATGCATGTCTCTCACCCAGTGCACAGATCGCCTGCCAAATACGATAATGTACGCGAACTCACTGTCCTTATGTTCCGTGATATACTCACTCAACCTTCGTTTAATGAGGGCGTCAAAGTTACCACATAACCCGCGGAATGAAGAAAATAGAATAAATACTTTCGGCAGCTCAGGATTAGCTTGAAATAACATTTCTTCATATTCCTGTTCGAAAATATCTTTCATTTGTGAAAGCTCCTGGGTAAACGCGGAAATATGTCGTGCTTTCTCCTGATACTTGCGTAAATATACTGAAGAAATCAACTCCATGGTTCTCGTAGTCTTTTTGACTCCTTTAGTCGCCTTAATCCTTTTTTTTAATTTTGCCATTCCACTCATATTATGAACGTTCTACAAACTTTTCTTTCAGCGCTTTCAATGCAGCTTCAATCTCATCTGACCAGGTTCCATTATCCAGAGTTTCAACAAGCTCCTCATTTTCTATCCGCGCGAATGTTAAAAAGCTTCCTAGTACCTTACGCACCTGACTCAACTCCACTTCGTCAAATACACCGTTATTTACGGCGTAAAATGTCAGTACCTGATCAGCAAGCATGACAGGCTCACCATTTTTTTGTTTCAGTAATTCCTGAATTTTCTGACCTCGATCAAGAGAAAACAGTGTTTCTTCGTCCAGCTCAGAAGAGAACTGGGAAAAATGTTCGAGCTCCCGGAATTGAGCGAGGGAAAGCTTCACAGAACCAGCTACTTTTTTAATAGCCTTTGTCTGCGCTGCACCACCTACACGCGAAACAGAAAGTCCGGGGTTAATTGCAGGACGGATTCCCTTGTGGAACAAATCAGACTCAAGGAATATCTGCCCGTCAGTGATAGAAATGACATTTGTCGGGACATACGCTGAGATATCCCCGGCAAGTGTCTCAATAATAGGCAAAGATGTAATGGTTCCCCCACCATATTCCTCAGAAAGTTTACACGACCGTTCCAGCAATCGTGAGTGTAAATAAAACACATCTCCTGGAAATGCTTCACGTCCCGGTGGGCGATTAAGAATTAACGAAATTTCCCGGTAAGCGACTGCGTGCTTTGACAAGTCATCATACACAACAAGCACATTTCTTCCTTTTTTCATGAAGTATTCAGCGATTGCAGTTGCTGAATATGGTGCCAGGTATTGTAGCGATGCAGGCATAGATGCTGAAGCGTCAACAAAAACACAATAGTCCATGCAATCAGCTTCACGGAGCTGTTCAGTAATCCTGGCAAGCTTTGACTCTTTCTGGCCTATGGAAACGTAAATGCACAACACATCTTTTCCCTTCTGATTAATAATTGTATCAATTGCAAGGCTGGTTTTACCTGTCTGGCGATCACCAATAATGAGCTCACGTTGGCCTTTTCCGATTGGTACAAGAGCATCCAGTACCTTGATACCTGTCTGGAGAGGAGTATCAACAGGGCTTCTTTCAATAACGCCTGGAGCCTGGGAATCAACAAGCATCGATTCTTCAAGAAGGATCTCATCCAGACCATCCAGTGGGCGCATCAATGGGTCTACTACCCTGCCAAGCGCTTTTTCAGAGACACCAATTGAAAGTACTTTATAAGTCCGCCGAACCGTTTGACCGACACTGACCTTTGAATATTCATCAAGTACTATCGCGCCAACTGTAGTTCGTTCGAGATTAAACGCGCTCATTCGCACGCCATGCTCTGTTTCCAGGAGCTCCTGATTAAGACACCGGGTCAGTCCTCTGATACGAGCAATACCATCACGAACTTCAATGATCTCCCCCTCTTCTTCTACTTCAGCGGAAAACTCAAATTGTTTCAGGTTATTAAAAACGCTATCAACCATGTCACCTTCAACGTCACTGGATTTCAGATAGGAATTAAGATTATCGAGTGCCTTCTCTCCCGTCGCGTCAAACACCATATCATCAGCGCTCACGCGAAATCCCTGCCCGATAACCGGATTCAGGGTAACCTTGAACGTTCTGTTCTCAAGGAGATTCTGGAGATCTGTCACCAGAGACTGATCCGGCAGAGACTTAACTTCCAGGGTAAGCTCTTTTACTTCTGGAACCCGTCCAATAATTTGCTTTGTGATCTCGAGGATTATTCCTTCTTCTTGTGTCATGATTTATATACCTTGCTTGTGGCCACTGTAACCATATCTGCCAAACGGTTTTTTGCCCGTTGCATCATACTTTTTTCTCTCATCTGGATCTCTTCATCTGCAGTGGCGAGTATCTTGTCGGCTTGTTTCTGTGCCTGTTCAAGTATCTGTTCTGTCTGCTTATTACCTTGCTGCTTCGCTTTATTGAGAATTTCTTCAGATTCTACAACCGCCAGGTTTAAAATATTCTTCGCTTCTGCCTGAGCTCTTTCAAGAGCAAGTCTGGCTTCCTCTTCTTTTTGAAAACCGGCATGTATGATCTTCTTACGCTCTTCAACCATGGCAAGAACCGGAGTTACAATAAATTTTTTCAATAAAAAAAGAAGAAGCAGGATATTTACTGTGTTAAAAATAAACACCCGTAAATCAAAACCTAGTTTACCTAGTATCTCAGCAATATCCATACTTCTTATTCTTTAATTAATTATAACGTAAAGAATGCTACTAGCGCGTAGATCGCAGTTGATTCTACAAGCGCAATTGCAACTATAACTTTACCAAAAAGCGTTCCTTCAAGCTTCGGATTACGTCCGATTGCTTCAAACGCTTTACCAGCTACATACGCTTCTGCAGGTGCTGTAGCTATCATGGCAATAATGCATAACGCTTTTGCCAGAACTGTCATTGATTCTACTTCCATAATATTTCTTATATACCGCGGGTATATTAGCACGAAAAGAAAAGGCGTCAAGTCTTAACAGATTTATACTCAAGGTGTATACTGGAAGAATTAGGTCAGAACTGCAGAGTTTTTTTCACTTCTGGGATCATCAATGTCCTGAGCTTCTTCTGGTGCTACTGTCGAAACATACGAAGTTATCAGGGCTCCAAATACAAGCGCCTGCACAATACCGGCAAGGGTAGAGAGCAATATAACGGGAATTGGAAGAAATAGAGCGAAGAAAGAAGCGAATACACCTATCAGCACTACCCCTGCATAGAGATTTCCGAATAAACGCAAACTTAATGAAATCACTCGGGCAAATTCAGAAATAATATCCAGTAAGCCAATTGCAAATTCTATAGTTGCATGAAACACAGCCTTTGGCCCCTTGAAAAAAGATGTGAGCAGGGGAACAATTTTTACATATTGTCCAATATGTCCGAATATACCCCGGTGTTGTATTGCAACAAGTTGAGTAAGCCCTACCCCCAGTAACGCGAGGACAAGTGTTGTATTAAAGTCAGCGGTATACGTTCGAAACAATGGATTCTCACCAATAGAAAGTGAATCAAGGAAAGGCAGCATTATATTCATAATATTCGCAAGCAGAATTACTATCACAAAACTGACCATACTTGGAACAATATTTCCCATCCTTGCCGTACCAGCGATCTGACTAATAAATTGAGATGTAGACTCTATCACAGTCTCAAAGGCAAGCTGCAGCCTTCCTGGATCTCTAAGATTAAAGCGCGAAACCCATACAGCTATAAATACAATGATACACGTGAGAAGCATCCCTGAAGCCATGGTATTCGTCACCTCAACACCAAAAAACTCTCCAATAGTGGTTGATTTAATTGCAATTTCCCGACTGATCAACTGTAAAAACTCCGGCATAACTCTTTGCTATTATAAAACCTTCCTTCTCTTTAAGTAAAGGAAGAGTATACCCCAGGAAATCAGCCAGGAGATCGCCATAGGGATGAGGAAGCCAATCCCTTCCGGCAACCAGCCTTTTCCTTCAAGCCATTTACCGAGCAGGCTTGAAAGCACTCCGGTAATCACAAACAAACCGGTAATAGCGAACAACATTTTCAAATGCTCTCCCATACACCGGATCTTAGCACAAGCTGTGCCAAAGTGTGAATATACCAATGTACCACATCGGCATATTTAATTATTGCATTACTCATTAACTCTTATCTACGTTATACTTGTAGCAGTATATGGAAAAGTTATTTTTACGCCTCTCATCACAGGAAAATATTAAACGCTTCGAGAAAGTTGTGGTATTTTTTGCAATTGTATTTTTTCTGATCCATATCCTTCTTATCTTTTTTACCCACCAGATTCAGCTTCTACCACTACAGGAAACAGTATCGCCTAACTATTTATCATCAATCATCACACCGATCGAAATTATTTTTTTCTATGAAGTGTTTTTACTTGTACTGGCCATTCCACGGTCAATAGCGTTCTCTATTCTTAAACAAATGGAGATTCTTGTCCTTTTGCTTGTACGGGAAGTGTTTAAGTTATTACCTGAAATTGAAAATTTCGAAACCATCTGGAGAGAACGGGATTTACTGACTCAGATAGCACTGTTCTTCGGAAGCAGCGTAGTAGCTTTTTTACTTGTAGCAGTGTTTAAGCTAATAGTTGAAAAAGCGCTTCTTAAATCAAAACAAACAACAGATTCAAAAATACTGTACATCAAAAATATTTTCACTTTGTTTGTTATCATACTACTTGTTATATTCGTGATAATTGACGTTACTTCAAACCTGCTGACAATTTTTGGAGTCAGCACGTATAATTTTGAATATATATTTCCTCTTTTGTTTGTATTAATTTTTGTCGATGTACTTATTTTCTTGTTCTCACTTGTGTTCAGTGACGACCTTGGAATAATTTATATTGATTCGGCATTTATCCTAAGTGCAATTTTTCTTAGATTTGCTATCGCCATCGGTGGCACCCCAAAAATCATCATCGTTCTTGCAACCATGGTGGCGAGCATAACTGCCTTGAGCATATACACGTTTCTATGGAAAAAAGGCAGGGAGTACATTGGAGAAAATACCATCTGATAGTACATTTACGATTATGTAAACAGTTGGCACCAGCGTAATGGTTGAATTTATACGAAAGCACCCCTTACTCTCGATTTGAATCCCCCATCACTTTATCTTCAAAGAGTTTTCTCCGCTGAATAATCAGCAAAGATGAGGGGATAATTAAACCAGCTCCAAAGACAATCGCCCACCCCAATGGGAAACTTGACTCAGTGTCCGGAAGCTCATAGCTGGTTGGACTGACGGCGGAATATGTGGGTTCAGTGGTAGGATTAGCTGCTGTTGTGGTAGAAACAGGGGTAGTTGTTGGCGAAGGAGCACTTGTGGTTGTTGGAGATGCTGTAGCTGTTGGTGACGTTTCAGGAGACGTAGTTGGTTCGCTGGTCACTGTGACGGTCGGGCTCGTCGTTGCACCTGGTGAAACAGTTGTTGTGGGTTCCGTTGTTGCGGCTGGAGCAGCTTTAAGCAGAGTCACTACACAATTCGAGTTTCCTGGTGAATTACCCGCGTACCCGTTGACCTGCAAGCTTTCTACAGGCTGGGAATTATTATTCAGATCAAGCACAGAATCAAATAACTGATTATAATGAAGTTTCCAACGGAATGTTCTTACAGGTGACGCCCCATTCCCTTGCGTACCGGATCCTGTTGAACTATCAGCGTGTGCCAGAGTATTCATACCTGACATCTCCTTCAATGGACTTAGCTTCGCTCCGGGTGGAACGCCGGAACTGGCGGTTGTGGCACCTTTATTATAAAACGCCAATCCACCTTCATTAGAGGCTGGATTTTCTACTGTCATAACGAGCTCGACAGTTTCACCAGGTTGTATGGTTGCCGATTTAGCGTTATTCTTACTCGCGATTACAAGTCCTTCTCCTGTGCAGATGGGATCCGGTTGTGGCGCTTCAGTCGTTACAACTTGCGTAGGAGGAGGAGCGTTAGGATCACTGTAGTAAAACGCCTTAATATTACTCACCTCTAGAAACCATTCATTATCTTTATGCGGATAAGTAAAGTCCTCTTTTGCAACAAGATTGAAGCCTACCCATTGAACATTCGCTGGGATATTCACCGAAACCCTGCCTTCACCTACTCCAGTGCTTTCAAGAGGAGCATAGTTGATTGAACCAGGAATGGTAACAGAACCAAATAACTGACTGCCCGCGTAGTTTTTTTTGTAGTCGAATTCAATTCTTTTTATTCTTCTCCCACTCTGCTCAACATTAAAAAGTGCTCTGCCAACGCTATCATTTTTAGAGTATGCCGTGCCACTTTTTGCGCCAACACGCATGGTAGAATCGGTAGCTGTACTGATGAATTTGGAAGCGTGTTCAGGTCCTAACTCGTTTAATTGAGAAGGATTAACCGGGACAGGAGCGGATTCTGCATAATCCAGTCTTGTAACCAGCTCCTGCACACTCATTCGCCCAAACTCAGTATCAATCTGTTCATCATAGCGGTATGGTAGTAAAACATAACGAAATTTGTAGGGCACGTTTTCTTTTAAATCTACTGCAACAACATTATTGAATTTTACATAATCCTTACCTTCAAATGGCGTTACATTAATACCATATCGGTTACCGCTTGGACGAATATGGTTTGAAGATGTCTCATCCCAATACCAAGCAATAGTAATAGCGCTATTAGGCTTTTTACTATCCTCAACAGTTATAAAATTTCCTTCATTTTTATTCAAATCATCCTTTTCATGATCTCCAGGAGGAAATGTTTTGGTAACAGGTTTTCCTTCACGAATAAAAGTGTAGGTTCGATAGTTCTCTTCGAAGTAGTAAGTTGGCATTTCGATTAAAGCGGCTCCCCGATCTTGCCCTTTCATAGTAAGAGTC
>JBMCLJ010000054.1:0-9950 GCA_048615375.1 Candidatus Dojkabacteria bacterium
TTTGACTGGAACTACTTTGACAAAAACAGCTTATAATACTATGATTAAATCTTAACACCCCAGGCTCGTAATGCGTAAGCACAGCAAGTGGTATATAATCAATACGGTGGGAAGTTTTTTTAAGCCTGTTACGTAGGTGCGGAGGAGTCAATGGTATTACTTGAACAAGCAAATCAAATACTGGAAAAGATATCTATACTTGACGGAAACATTACCCCGGTTTCCCTGCATGATTACCCCCTTTTTCAGCGTTTTTTCGATAAGGAAGAAAGACATACCCATGGAAACGCCTGGACCTACGTTACGCAAGGAGTGTATGGGCTGGGGCCACATAATCTGGGGTATAAATACTACGACGGAGAAAATTTATCAATTACTGGAGTATACCCAAAAGTAGATTTTCCCGAACAGCTTGTTATGTACTGGATCCGTCCAATGGGTCCAAAAATTATGGACATTATCCTGGATAAGGCAGCACATGTAGTCCAAAAATTTGGCATATTCACTTACGTTAAAAAAATATTCAAGGAAGAATTCGACTACCTGCGTACAAGAGGCTTCCATGATGTATCACATTTCCCCTGGCATGCAATCAGTCCACAGGAAGATGATACCTATCCAGAATTAATTTTTGAGGTAGCAGAAACTTGTAGAAGCTTACAAGAATCACCGAATCGCACCAGCATACGCCAGACAGCAAAAAAAGCCACACAGCTTGCAAAAAAGAATGAAACAATATTCATTGAAGAGGAAGCCTATGATAATTACACTGCAGCATGGAATATAACTTTGTCATTTTTCTCTATGGATTCAATAGTCAAATACAAGAAAAACCTTTCCAACCCAAATGACTATCACAATCCAATATTTAACAATCCTGCACGTACTACAAAGCTACTTAGAACCCTTCATGTTGATAAAAAACCAAGTGGCTTTTACCTGTACGAGCAAAATACCCCTACCTACTCAAGCGCATACGCGTTACTCTCCCTGCGTGATGATATAAGGGATGCGAATGAACTACTATTTACAGATTTATTCCACAGGGTATCGACCAAGTTTCTCAATCTTGGGGGCTCAGAAAACAAAGGCATACATCACTTTAAATTAAAATTCAAAGTGGCTAAAACCCAGCAAATGTACTGGGCTACGAACTATTCCCGATAGTCAACAGTCAGCCTGGGAACATAGGAAAGTTTAAAAATGTATAGACAGATTGGCACATTCACATGTTGAACTATTCACCGCCGCTGCGTATTCACACATTCATTTCCACTATGCTAGAATACCTCGTGAGTCTTTATACCAGTGTATACTGGACAAAGCGGGTAGCTGTGGCATTTGGAATAGTCTTGTTCATCTGTTCCGGATTCCAGATCTTCCGGGTTCTGAGCACCAGGTTTACCATTACCGATGAATTGCCTTTTGATTACAAACCAGAACTGGGTTTCGGGTATCTTGATCCACTTACCATTAACTCTCCTTATGAGTTGCCACCTGATTTTTTTCCCTCAGAGTTTGAAAATATTACAATCAAAGGCAACTTTGATGCTGATAACGACTATCCTAATCAAAGAGTCAGAGCACCACTTGCAAATGTGTACAAAATCCTTGAGAGACCAATCGACCTTCAAACTACTGAAGTCCCCAAGACAATCGCTGAAAATTTTGGTTTTGACAAACGAGGCGGAATACAGGTATCAGCTACAGTCCAAACCTGGGAAAAAAATAATCGGGAGCTGGAAATCAACGGTCAGTATTTACTCATAGATTACGCAAATAAAGAATTAGCTACTGCTCCGCTTAAAGGCAGTGATCCTGAGACAATCCAACATGAAATAACAGATATGCAGCAGGAGGCATTAGGATCCTATTTTTCTCGGACTTTACGAGATCTTGAGATAGAAACTGACTTCACCAACTACTCCTTTTCACTACATAATGTCGCCTATAACGAGGAAATTGAGGAGTTTGTGTTTCCTGAGAGCGAGACTGGTGGGGATTTCCTAATGATTCGAGCTATGCGAAACTACCCCAACCTTTTTAAAGAATTTGAACTCTACTCAACAAACGCAGTGTACCCTGGATATACGTTTACAAATAACTATTTGATAGTACCCCGCTATATTCCTGAGCAGTCCACGTCTCTCGATACTATAGCCCAGCTCAGCTTGTACAACTGGCCTATTGACCAGACTATCAGCGAAGAAAATACCAATGTTCAGACATACAATATCAAAACACCAAAAAAAGCCTACGATGAAGTACAAAAAAACAATAAATATCTAATGTCGCTCACAGACAAAGACTCGAATGCGCCAGTTAACGCCGAGAAACTGTCGGGTGTCAATTCACTGTCTTTGGTTAAAATTCGGCTCGAGAACTTCGAAGACATTGTAAACATAGGGTATATCCAGCCAATTTATGTATTCATATTTGAAACAACAATCGATGGAAAATTGGCAGAGCTGGTCTATTACGTACCCGCAGTATTAAATATAAGCGAGTAAAACTATGAACAACGAATATAAAATTAATCAGATACTTAACGCGGTTAAATTTACTGTTCCCGATAAGAAGGCATTTGAAGCAGATATAGAGCATACCCTTGAAATGTTTGAAGATATCCAGTCAGTTGATACCTCAGGCATCAAACCTGGACTAGGTAAAAAGAAAATAGGCATCCAGGACTTACGGGAAGATATATCCAGACCATGGGAATTCCGGAAAGAGATGCGAGGTAAATATTTCCGGGTTCCAACTGTTTCAAAAAAAGAGTCGTGAAAATCAGGGATTAGAATTAGACATGCTAAAAAGGTGATTCACACATGCAAAAAATACTTATTGTTACATGTAAGAAATTAGGAGCTGGGCATTACAGCGCAGCGCTTGCTATCGAAAAATACCTGGCTAAAAAGGAGCATATCAAAGTATATTTTTATGACTGGGAATTTATAGCGGGTCCATTATACGAGTTCCTTCTCAAAAAATTTCCAAAAGTATGGAAGCATGCCTATAACTTATTTGATACAGAGGCCTACGCAGAATTCTCTAAAGGGTTTGAGAACAATCTGTTTCAAAAAAAAGTAGGAAAATATTTAAACGCGTTTGATAAAATCATTTTAACTGTACCGAGCGCACATTATATCGGCTACAATGATAAGCTCGCTCATAAAACCTACGTACTTATCACAGACTATGGAAAAATACCTATTGCCTGGACTTTATATACCCCGCATACGTTTTTTGTGACCGATCCATATACGCGAAGCCTGCTGGAGCGCTCAAACCGTTATGCTGATGCGCAGATTCATGTTAGCGGTATTCCTGTGAGCAGAACTACAAAAGATCTTGCACTACAGTCAAAACACGCCATACGGCAGGAGCTGGGCATAGTGACCACTCGGTTTTATACTATTGTTGGGGGTGGAGTTGGTGATAAAGGACTTATCAAGGTATTCAAAAAGCTCATTAACCTGCCACAGGAACAAGTCGAGAACACTGGATTTATGGTAGTATGTGGCAGGAATAAAAAACTGTACGAAGCCTTCAATCGCCTGATCAATACGAGAGGACTACAGACAGTTAAGATAACTGGATTTATTGATAACAACCTGCTCCTAAAGTATTTCCGGGCCAGTGATATGGTAATCACAAAACCAGGTGGGATCACCCTTACCGAACTTATTAATCTTCAGACACCAATCGCAGTCCCTTTCGCGCACCCCCAGGAATATGGCAATAGAAATTTTGTAATCAAACATAAAATCGGTGTTGTCAATGAAAATATTGATGACTTTTTTGACCTTGTACTCGGCCAAAGCTCTGACGAACTCAAGGCATATGAGCGCAATATGCGAGAGATTGCACAGTACAATAGTGCAGAAGTGATTGCTGAAACAGTAATTTCAGGCTAGTCACCACGACCTTTTGATTTACAACTTACCTTCACGTTTTAATTTTTCTATTTCTATTGGGTTTGTCGTAACGAGCGTGTGCTCAGATGGTGAAGCTTTAACATGTATGGAAACATGATTATTCCCCGCGAAAAATAATCCATTACCTGGAGGGACTGACAGTAGATACGCTTTTTCTCCTTCAGAGAGATTGAATGTACTTCCCAGATTTCCAACCGCTGCTGATGACTGTCGAAAAAGTACTTGAATCGCGGAGTTGGTAACGATCGCCCTACCGTAATCGGTACTAAGAAAGTCCTGAACATCTTGAATTATTGTCGTAAGGCCAAGGTAGTATTTGCGAGCCCGTTTCGCGATAGAGTTAATAAACAACGCCGAGTCCGGATACTTCATCAGCAACCAGGCTTCGTCAATCGCAAGAATTCTACGTTTTTTTTCACGTTTGATTCGAGTCCAGATATAATCGATCATTAAATACATCGCCAACGGTCGCAATTCCTCTGACAAATCACGAATCGAGAACACGGTAAGCGAGTTGTTAATTTCAATATTTGTTCTTTTATCAAAGATACCTGCTGCTGCTCCGACAAGAAAGCGTTCCAGCCGCATAGCCATTTCATGAGCCTCCCGATCTTCCATCGCTCTCAGAACTTTATATAAGTCCTCAATTCTGGGCGGGTCATTCACGAAGGTCGCAGGGTCGTTAGTGACACCCTTTTCCCGGTACGCCATTCGTACTGCTCTATCCAGTATAGCTGTCTCCCTTGTACCAAGTGTACCAAAAAGGATTTTAAAAAAACCTTGTAATGACAACTCTTTCAGCCGAAGCTCATCCTCTCTACTATCCGCGCCTGCAGGAAGCTCAAAAGGATTTAACTTGCTCTTACCATCCTGCGAAAAACTGATATACGATCCTCCTAACGTTCTGCAGAGATCTTCATATTCATTTTCAGGGTCAATCACGATACATTCAGTACCGGTCATAAGAGAGCGAATAATTTCCAGCTTTACGAAATAGCTTTTACCACCTCCTGAAGATGCAAGTACAAGCATATTTGCATTAGGCATCGAAAAACGGTCAAAAACAATAAGCCCACGATTATACGTATTAATCCCATATAAAACTCCTTTCTCCTGCGACAAGTCAGAAGAGGTAAATGGAAATGTCATAGCAATAGAAGTGGTGTCCATATTCCTGGTCTGGCGAACTCTGTCATATCCGTAAGGCAAGGTAGACTTGAATGCATTCTCCATCTTCAGGGTAGGAACTTTCGAGGTCATTTCTTTAGAGCTGAGATCAGAAACGACTACAGAAGTCATATTATTGAGTTTCTCTATACTCTTGGCCTTGATCGTGATGTACAGCGCGAAATGAAAATACTTTTCTGTTCCTGCTGCAAGGGCATCCTGTTGTCTCAAAGCGTCCTGAAGTGCAACTTTTTGTTTTGCATTGGGTACTTTTCCAGCTTCTAAATCCATATTGAGCGCGGCCTCCAATTCTGCTATCTTGCGGCGTATCTTATCGATAATCTCATTTGTATCGATTGGATAGTAGTACATAGAGATATCTATTGGTTCCTCATAGTTAATGAGACTTTCCAGCATACCCGGACTTGCTTTTTTATAGTCAATAACAAATATGGTACGGACATATGTATCATTAATTTTAATATCATTAAAATCTACTTCTAAAGCAGAAGGAGCGATCTTATCCTGTACAGATATTTCTTCAATACTGAGAAGTTCCCTGGTGGTATTAAATACCAGAGGTTGTGCCGGTACCTGGTGTGTTTGTATTTGCTCATGTGGCTGGTATTGTAATGCTGGCTGTTGGAGCACAGCCTGGGTCATAGGCTGTGAAGCGTCAGGAGTTCCGGATTGGATTCCGGATTCGGTTTGTAGATGAGATGGTTGTTGCTGAGAATTTCCAGGGGGTTGGTTTGCGGGCGCATGCGGCCGAGTATGCTCATTTTCTTTATTATCAACGCCAAAAATTTTTTCATACAACTTGTCTACAAATTTTTCATAGACTCCTTTTTTCTTCGTGCCTGAGGAATGTTTTTGCTGGTTCCCGTTACTTTGTAATTGACTCACCGCTTCTTTCTGCTGGTCATTTTTACTGTACAACTGGTTTTTGCGTTCCATCACCTTATCGAAGCTGAGTAACTGATCGAGGTTCGTTGGATCATTGTAATTGATATTCTGCCCATCAATAACTAACTGATTACCCTGATATTTTTGATTCGAGTTCTGGAGAGCCGCCGATCCGTATGTTTGATGTGCACCGGAACCCATATTCTGTTGCTGATTAGAATTCATAAATAATTATCTATTGTGTATGTATGATAGGTTTAAAGTAAACGAAATTCAAATAAGCAATACTATTGACAGAGACATTAAAATCTTTAAGCTGTACTGTTCTAATATCATGAAGCCCTCAGTATTTTCCAACTCAAAGATCCTCATTGGAGGTATTGCTTTTCTTGTTGCCTTTGGTGTACTTGGTTGGCTGTTAATGCTTCGTGCTAATACAGACCCCAATAAAGTATCTCTATCTACTGTCTCTGCGAATAGCTTTACAGTAACCACATTTACTGACTGGAAAGCGTCTGCAGAATTAGTAGTCGCAGACAACCCTGAGTTCAAAAACCCCATCACGTTCAATGATGAACGGGATTATTACGAAAATGCTTCCAAAGGTAAAAAAACACCTCGTCATTCACATGTGCTCGTTGCCCGGAATCTGGAACCAAATTCTGAATACTACTACAAGGTTAAAACTACACTTAATACTCGTTATGAAGAGGAAACCTATATTGTGCGAACACCTGCTGTTGATAAATCCGTTCAATCTCCTCAACCAGTGTATGGAGAGATACTTAATCAGGACGGTAAACCACAAAAAAATATCATTGTGGAAGTATACGCCCAAAAGGCTTCCGGCGTGCGTTCATCGACAATTTCAACCTATACTTCTGAGAATGGTACCTACTCTCTCGACCTTTCGAATCTCAGGACTCATGATTATCAGGAGCCCTGGAAGGACGAAGAGGGAACTCCGTCTGAGTATTTTGTGACAGCGTTAAGTACGAATGAGCAATTCCAGATTACTGTAGAAGACAAAAATGAACTGAATCCCGCTCCAACATTTTCGTTTCGTGAAATTACGAGCGATTATGCACGTAATAACAACCTTCCAGTGCTTGCTAAATTAGCTCCAGGAGCTCAGGCAGAGTCGTATGGCTGTGCTGCTGGAGTAAATGATGGCGCAGATTGCGGTTATGATTGTGATGGAAATAATGACTGGGATCCACAGACCATAGGCAAATGCGACGCCGGAGTCTGCAAAAAAGATGGCAGGCCAACCGCGTCCTGTGGGAGCGGAGACCAACCCAAGGAACGGCACCCCTCTCCACCCAAAGAGCAAAACAATCCTTCTCCTCCATCTTCAGGTTCCACACAGAGCTTAAGCTGTTCTGAAGAATTTGACGGCAACGTTGCGCGATGCTGTACAAAATTCTCCGGAGGCAGTGGTGACTGTGGAGCTGAAGTAACCAATCAGGGATTGCCAACCAACTTGAAGCAACTCAATCCTGGAGCACGATGGGAACACTGTAAGCACGAAGCTGCAAACTTTATAGCACAATGTTCACAAGAAAACCCAAAACAGGGGTATGGTGAAGGTTGCCAGCAAGCTCCTCACAACCCTGATGAGTGGTTTCAGTGCATTGAAGGAGCGAAATCCGGTGAAGATAATGCCCGGGTATGTTTTGATGGCCAAACATTCGGCAATACCTACAAGGTAGGTGAATACCTGTGCGGAGGAGGTACACCGGAACCAAAGCCAGCAGACAAGCCAACAGTAAGGGTTGAAAAGAGCTGGTGCAAGGTAGAAAACAATGAATGTGTCATTACTGTCAAGTATTTTGAGAATAACGGTGGCCCGATTCAGACAAAAAAGCGCGTACCTGGCAATCAGTGCTCGCAGGATAGCTCAAATAGCGATAATATTTTCTGCAGTAATATCAAGCACGATCCTGTCACCAAGCCTTGCGACACGTATCGGGAACAGGGATTTGACGTATTTGATGAAAAAGAACACCCAATAGAATTTGTAGAGCTATGCCGCGACGATAACCTTCCAGGCAATCTTGGATGGGCATGTTCAAAAGAAAAGGGACATTATCGTGATGAAAATGGTTTGCTGCACTGTGGGCGCGATCCTAATAAGCATATGCATCAGGAATTTGAAGGAGTACTAAAAACTGAGGAAGGGTATACCAAGTGTAGTAATACACTAAGGCAAGGAGAGGTGAATGGAAGGATATACTGTGTTAAGTTCTTCAATCAAAATCGAGAAGCGCTAAGATACCATGCTTGTTCTAATACTATTGGAGTTTTCCAACTTAAGGTAGAGGACCAATCTTACCATATCATGAAAAACATTCCATGCGCAGCGGAAGATATATGCGTTGATGCGAGGGAGTACAAGAACTGGTTATTTGATAAGGAAGTGAAAGATGGTGAGATTGGTGTATGTTTACCCAGAAATGGATCTGAACTTTCCAAGGAAGAGAAATCGATAGACCATGTTTGTAAAAGGAGAGACCAGGTTTATGCCGAACAGGTACAATTGCTCCAACGTTTCCCGGAATATGAAAACAAACCTGAGCTTATAAGCTGTATCGCCGGAAATACTGCTCGTTCAGAAGCAAGGAAGGCCTACGCTCGTATACTTGGAAGAAATCCTACGAATCAAGAGCTTACCGAAACCTGCGGATCTGACACACAACTAATTTACGAAGAAAATTGTGGATCAGGAAATGGTAATCGAAGACAACCTTATGGCGGTATACTTGACACAACACAATACCAATCTTGTAAGCCTCCATTAACCAAACTGGAATATAAGAATAAGATATTCTGTGTTACCCATGCAGTTCACGGTTATCGGGATTTAAAGGAGAATTCTATTTGCAATGTTACTGACATATATATAATTAAGCTTGATGGAGTAAAGGTTGAAGCTGGATATGATAACTCATGTGCTAGCAATCTTATTTGTAAACATCGTCAGGCTAATACTTCTGAGGCAATTTACGGAGAATACGGGGAATGTGTAATTCCAGATGTGGGAGTAGATATACCAGTAAGTGGACAGAGTACTGGTAGCATCAATAACTATTTTGATTTTGATACTAGTGTTAAAGCTGAAGAACATGTAGTCACTGTTTCGTCTAGACAAAAAATTCCTGAAGGCAGTTATTCAACACTAGACGGACAAACTATCAGTATTCATTCCCCCTCAAAAGTAAACTTCTACGAAGACAAGAATGGTAACGGCGTACGGGATAGTGGCGAAGAGATAATTACTTCGAGACAATTCACCCTTGTTAAACAGGCTGAAGCATTTTCCTACAACCTCGTAAACGGGTGGAACGCGGTGAACTTCCCGTTTTATAAAAATGCAGAGTCATTCTACAGCGCAAGTGATATCATTGCGGAATCCAGGAACCAGGGTGCAGAAATTATCTCAATCAAAAAATGGGCCGGTAAATGGGTTGAATATTCAGTCGAAGGTTCATCTGTATATGGAAAGGATTTCTCAATACAACCTAACGAAGGTTACTTCGTGCGGACTATTCGGGCAGGCAAACTTAATATCTTTGGCACTACATCGACTGAACCATTCCCTCAACAACTACTGAATGGATGGTCGCTCGTGGGCGTTGCTCCGGGTTATGGAGAAAACAATCTAACTGCATATACGCATACGGAATTCGGAGATGGCATTAAAGCCTTCGAATACATACGGATAGTGAATAAAGAAGATCCATCGATACAAATGAGCAATGTGACACGCTTCGACAGTGGTGTGTACCGGGGCGTAAACTACACGACAGGACAAGATGGCAAAGCGAAACAGTTCGGGCTTGATTTTACAATCGATGAAATGCAGGCTTATTTTGTCAAAACAGAAAAGAAAACTGTATTTACGCCGTAGCTGTACTACCGAATTTAGTCAACTGGTCG
>JBMCLJ010000055.1:0-9797 GCA_048615375.1 Candidatus Dojkabacteria bacterium
CAAATTTTAAAAATACTAAAAATTTAAAAGTTGTGCAAAAGTGCCAAAGTTCAGAAAGTTCAGTATATTATATATCCTAAATAGCTTTTCTAATTTTTGCAGCGATATTTTCTAAGTACTTATCGTCAGCACGTTCACAATCGTGAGAGGAAATATAACCTTCATATTCCTTAAAAAACTTATTCATTGTAGAACTGTACTGCCTCCATACTTCTGAATTTGTTCCGTGCATAGGAAACAATTTCACATGGAGGTGGTCTACACCAAACCCCTCCATCATGAGAGCCGTTCTTCCCACATCTTCAAATGCTTTATCAATTAATTGAGCTACTTTTTTACTGAATAATACTAATTCACCAAGAGTTTGATCAGTATTTGCAAATCCATAACTACTAAAGTGCTCTTTAGTAATCACAACGGTAAAACCATCTGTATTTGGAAATATTGATAAAAAGGCTAAATGTTTTTCGTCCTCAAGTACTTTATAACATGGTGACTCTCCTTTTACTATTTTACAAAAAATACAATCTTCTTTTTTCATATACAAATATCAAACCTAGAAATAAATTTTTTCCCCATTAAACCGTGGCAGCATTTGCATATCTCTGATATCTTCATGTCTAAACAACCACGCCATAAAACGTTCGATCCCTAGTCCAAAACCTGAAGTTTGGATCTGAACTTTGTTTTTCAAATCAATATACCATTCATATTCCTCAATAGGAACTTGGTGTTGCTGTAATGCTTCAACCACCTGCTCTCCTGAGTAATGTCTCTCTCCTGCGCCCAATGTCTCTCCTACACCAAATAGCAGGTCACCACATTTAGCAGCCCCATGTGTCCCATAAGCCTGATAGAAGGGAACCGTCATATGGTTGAAGTGAGTCAGCCATAGAAACCCACCAAACTTTTCCATCAATTTTTTCTCTCCGTATGAATTAATAATTTGATATCCATCAATCTCTTTTATTGCTTCAGCGTCACCTTTTAACATCATAATTCCATCTTCAAAGGTAACTCTTGGAAAACCTTTTTCACTATATGAAAGCATCTGGTCGATATGATCTGTTGTACCTGCAATCCTTTCAATCAATGCTGAGTGATGTGTCTTAATATCCTCTGCCAAGTACATAACATATTCTTCACTAAAACTGATTACATCATCAAGATCACCAACAATCTCTGCTTCAGAGTGGTAAAACTGACATAAATGCCTCGCATCTGCCTTTTCGCCTCTGAAAGACGGTGCTATATAGTACACCCCATTCTCATGTATGCGTAGAGCAAATTCAAGTAGAAATTGCATTGAGTCAGCTAAATATGTTTCTACTCCTTCTAATTGAATTTTCACAGGTAATGAATCACTACCCAACCCCATAGGACTAGATATAGTACCTGTCGTTATAGGAAGCATAATAAATTTATATCCTTTAAGTTTATAAAATTCGGTTGTAGAAGTAATAATTTGGTCTTGAATAGTTCCTACACTCTTGTACCAGTCGCTACTCAACACTGCAGACATGTGCTCTTGTGGGTTCATCCATGTTTTTGGTGGGTTCATACATAGATTGTACCATTGTTACAAACCTGGGGTCAACTTTACCTGCTGTTTTAAACGATCTTATTAAAATAAAACTCAAACCGCTTCCTCAACTCTCGTAATGACTGCTGATCATAAATAATTTATGTAGTTTTTATATGATTCCGGGACATCCACGTACCAGATTGCATAATGACACGCGACTAGTACCATTCCCATAAAAAACCCAATCAAGTTAACCGTCTTCTACTAAAGGTTTATGACAGCTAAAAAGCTCGTCATCCACCTGGACGATCAACAGAGAAAATATCTTACAGGAATAATCAATACAGGTCGCTGGACAAATAATGAGAGAAAGCGAGCATAGATACTGTTGATTGCAGACGAGCACAAAGACTATTCCTGTAATACCATAGCAACCCTTCTCTGTTGTGGCAGAAAAAGAATCGCTGACAGAGAGTTGTTAATAAAAGAGGTTGATGCGGTAGAAAAAAGACGGAATGCAGGAAAAACAGGATCAACTGGCAGTTTACAAGACAGAAGGCTAAAGAATGGCTAAATAGATTTAAAATTAAACGGGAGTAGTACTAGGAGTACACATCCTCGCTTTCCTGACGAGTATCGAGTAGACATAGCGATAAACGTCACAATAAAATAAGTAAAAAAGGAACACGTGCATTTTCACTTCTTATAAGGCCAGGATAAGTGTTAGTATTGTCTCACCTATTCACATTTCTCAAAATCACGTTTATTATGCACTATATGCTTATTACATCAATTATTGGTTCAATTGGCGCGAGCCTTATTCTACTGGGATTCATGATGCTTCAGTTTAAAAAGTGGGATAGTTTCAGCCACGCGTATCTCCTCGCAAACCTTGTTGGAAGTACGCTCCTGACAGTCTACGCGGCACTACTTCTCAGCTACCCTTTTATTGTACTGAACGGAGTTTTCGCGATCATCGCCATAAAATCACTACTCCAAAAGCAGAAAGTTTAAATCAAAACGTGTATAATGACCCGTTGAATACTTGCCCGTAAAAAGTATATCATTGGCTGTAAACAATGCCTGAAACGCAACCCTATCAAAACCAGATCGAGAAACTCAACCAGGAAGTAAGCGCGTTAAAAGATCAGCTTATCAAGGAACAATTACGTTCGCAAAATTACCAGCAAAGCTACATCCATGCACAAAAACAAACAGCAGGCAAGCCATCTGCCCGGGAAACAAACAGTATACTTCAACAAATCCGCAAAAATGACCTGACCATACAGGAAAAGCAAAAACTGGTCATGCCTGAGCTTCTTCCTTCTCCACCCCAGGATATCTTTTACCAGTGGGTAGCACCGAATAAACTATCAATAAAACGGGATAAACAATGGTACTGGACAATGGGCCTGCTGTTAATGATCATGATAGCCATTGCCACTCTCTTCCGGGAAATGATTTGGATTGCTCTTGCAATGGCGTTTTTCTTCGCCCTGTATGTCAACGCGACTATCGGTACTAAAGACACAGTGTATCGGCTCACCCGCCAGGGAATAGAGATTGGAGAAGGTTCGGAAATTGAAATTTATGCGTGGGATCAACTTCTGGAATATGCTGTATACTACAAAAGTAACACTGAATTAATCTACGTAGACACTATTCTTGCAGTCCCTCAAAGAATTTACATACTATTCTCCCAGGAAGACCGTAAAAATATCGGTATGATACTTGAAGCAAATTTAAGCTACAAACCTCCTCCCAAAAAGCAAACAAGACTTATGAAACTTGTTGAGGGAACATACATACCACTTGAAGACTTTAAATTGCTTCAGGAAAAAATCGATCAATACTACGATGCCAAGTACGCGGAAATACTACGGAATCTAAAACAGGAAGGAAGAATAGATCAAAACGTAACGGTGGGCGACATTCGTCATGCAGAGTCCATGGAAACACTGAAAATTATTGATGATATCAAGAAACAGAAAGAGGAAGAGTACAAAAAAATACTTGGTATTTAAGGATGTAGCGCTGATTTGTTAGGCAGCTATACTTTCTGCTATCCTGTCATGTGCAGAACTTTGTCTTTTCTGAGAATTTAGAGATAAGTATTATAGAACACAGGCTTATCACGTTGTTTGAGATCCTGGAAAAAATCAAGGTTTCATATTTCGCTCCTGCCATTCTCTTTAATGAATCATTTTGGCAAACGCCAAAAGAAAAGAAATATGCGATACTGGGCTCCACCCACCTGGAATGGCTTGGCAAAAACCCTATGCAAAAAGCGTTTTTATACCTTGATCCTATGTACCTCGACCTGATCAAGTCTGTTAAACTCGCGTACTTCTCCTACTCGAAGCTTGACATGAAAAGCCTCATTGATATACTGAAAGTAAACAGCGACTTCGCTATTAACTCGTTTTCCAGCCTGGGAGATCCAGCTTCCAGCTCGATTTCTCTCCTTAATTCTCTCTCTACATTGTTATTCAAAGATGAAGAAATAGAGACTATGCATAAAGAATTTGGCAATGTGCCAAAGTTTACTGCGTTAAAGTTTTTCCATCGTTTTTCCAGAAAAAAAACGTGTCGATGTCTGTTTGTGGTGCAGCACGCCAATATTATGTTCCTCGAGACATTTCTGGATTCCATCAATAAGCTGGATCACCTGGAAAATACTGAAGTATATCAGGGAATATCAATTACCCTATCGTGCTCTGATGCGATCATAGTAGATAAAATTACCAACCAGATAAAGAACTATTCACACCTCAAGCACCTTCACGAAAATTCCAGGCTATCTATACAGATTAACGTACAAGAGGAAGAAAGAAATAAATACTGCTATGTGTTCCTGGGCTTACATATAAGTCACCTGCCTGCTGAAGTTATCTACAATTACGATGGTGAAATGTACAACTTCTCTGGTCGATTGGTGTATGCTGACCGTAGCAACCTGGAAGAAGCCAAAGAGAAAGTAAAAGAGTTAAAACATGCTGATGGTTCATTCAAAAAGTTTCAGAAGAAAGATATTCATATGCTTGATAATGAACTCATTTTTGAGAGATATGGTAACACCGAAGTGAAGAATCTTCTAATGGAAGTATGTGAACTGAAAGAACGGTGGTATATGCGATTCTCTATTCCGGCACTCCAGTCTATTACTAATTGCATCACCTCAGTCGAACCGAAAGGCTACCTGGAAATCTTCGATTATGGAGAAACAGACGACTCATATTCTTCTCCTGGTCTATTCCGTGATCCGCGAGGAGGTATGTATACACTGGTGAATTTTGATCTGTATCAAAAAGTAATTGGATCATTCCAGGATTTAGATGTCGAAAGCAAAATTCTCTCTATGCACGAATACCTGGCGTACAACCATGGCGGAGAAGAACTCGTTGCCATCGACAGTTTGAATAACTTTCTTCTGGAGTATAGGAATATATGGCAAAGTTTTTTTACTTTAGATAACTTTACCTTCGCCTTAACGGTAAAGAAGGCTGCCAGACCGTACCGCATATTCAGTTTTTTAAAACGAAAAAAAATTATTTTGTTCGGTCTAAGCACACTACTGTACCGCACCGGTTTTGAAAAATTCAAGAAAAAAATTAAACAGCAGCGTACCCTTCTCCACTATTATTCCAGTGAAAACTTTACCTGCTCCAATCTTGGATCCTATGAAAATGAATTTCTTGCGGCGTTCGCTACCCGATACTTGCAAGTCACCAGTAAAGAAACATACTTCATTGCAAAACCTGCTGACGATAAAAATGATTCCAGTTTTTATGAATTATGCAATTCCCTGGGGTTTGACACGCTTAAACTGAATCAATTTCTCACCGCTAACTGGGAAAAGATTATTGAATTTGCACAAAATCAGTACGAGCTCCAGTATATGGAAATAATCAAAAACAAGTAAACAAAAACCACTACTTGAATAACTACGGCTTTACAGTTTTTAAGTATGTCCGGAAATCTTCGCTCCTTTCTTCTTGAGCAAGCTGAATGATATCAGTGATATGAACACAAAAACGAGTATAAGTACAAGAACCATTTCACTTGCGTATTTTGAAATATTCGAACTGATATTAAGCGGGTGGAAAAAATTCTTCGTGAACTGCTTTGCCTCAAGATCAGTATAGGTAACATTTACATTTATTTTGCCTTCTTTACCTACTACTACCAGACCGTATGCAAGCTTGACAGAAACTTCAATACTGACATTAGGCATTATCATCCTGGACACATCAATTTTATCCTGTCCAACCGTTATCCCTTCAAGATTAATTAAAGCGAATGAAATTGAATCTATTGTTACGGGCTGATTTGAGTCATTATGCAGTAACATAGTAAATTCCTTATTGAGAAACGTGTCAGCGAACGCGAGCATACTCACGTCGGACTTTGGTTCAACAT
This sequence comes from Candidatus Dojkabacteria bacterium, assembly GCA_048615375.1. GTDB lineage: Bacteria > Patescibacteriota > Dojkabacteria > JAOAGR01 > JAOAGR01 > JBMCLJ01. The sequence continues at coordinate 5,945 of JBMCLJ010000055.1, forward strand.
GTCCGGTTTCTTTCATGGGAGTAATAACAACATTATTTGCTGCAGCAAAAAAAGATCTCGCTTCTTCAGGTAGAATATAATCTTTAAATTTCACATGGTGGTAAAAGTTCTTATCAAAATAATCATTGCCATTAGAAGCAATTATCCAGGCAGGGTCTACTGAAACCCACTTGCTTCCGTCCCAAAACTCACTCCAGACATGTGGTTCAGACGCGAGATCTTCACGCTCAAAGGGCTGGATAGGAAACACATACCCAAAAACACCTCTATTATCAATTCCCTGCGATGTCAAAAGTTCTTGATACAATTGATTCGCTTCAAGTACATTAAATACTTTTTGCCCCTCCTGAATAGCAACCCCGGAGTCAACCGTAGTCATGTAGTCATTAATGGTTATATGTGATTCCAGCTGGTTAAGCACGTCCTTCGCAACAGTAAACACGTCTTTTTCACCGCGGTCATACTGCCCCAGTATGGGTAACACAACATTTTCATGCGCAGTAGGCTGGCTTACTTTCTCATGCACAGTATCATGATTTTTTTTAACCTCAATAAATGCCTTCACCTCTTCCCCGTCAGATAATTCGATCAAATGCGGTTTCACTTCGTCATGTAAAGTGTATTTTCTTTCCGGATATTGCGTGTACCGGACATTCTGAAAACTATTGTGTTCAGGAAGGGGAACAGTTACGTTCTGCGCACTTCCTTTCGCTTCAAAGAAAAATTCCTGAATATTACCAAGCAGGATAACGAAACTTGAGCGGGAAGGTTTACTGTATACAATACGATAACTACTACTCTTTTCCTGTACTTGCGCTTCACCGTAAATTTGCTCAATCGACCCAAAACTCTTAGGTACGGAAATAATTGTAGAATTTGAAGTAACTTTACCCGGGTCATTAAATGTTGGTATAACAATGGACTTCTGCATTCCATGGTCGATTACAATATTTTCAATATCAAAATTAATCTTCCATTTAAATTGCATGTCTTTCCCATACACAGGATTAAGCAGCTCTATCTCCAACTGATGCATATTCGAACCCTGTGGTTTTACATTCTTTAACTGAACAGGGGTTGGAGAGTTATAGAAATTGATATTATGAGGCTTAAAAGGCACCCGGATAATAAAGGATTTCAGGTAATTATTACTGATTAAATTTGTAGTAACAAAGGTAAATGTAGCTGAGGCCTTCCTGCTTTCTTTCACCGTATACGTTGCAGAGACATCGTGTACGAAGTCCCCTTCGGCCGCCTGGACTGCATGAACGGTAAAAAAGCTTACTAATGACCAGCTGGCTACTCCGAGTATCATAAGGGCTTTTACAAATTGTCTCAGAACCATAGTCTTAATTGGAAAAAATAAATATACTGAGTATGAGAGCGAGTGAACTATACTCTACCATTACTTTGTACGTTAATGTACCATCAAGTTTGTGGTAGAAAATACCTGAAGTCAAGTAGAAAAAGAGCGTCGCGATGGGTGCTGAGTAATCATCCAGGTAGACCCTTGCAGCAACTATAAACAAGGTATTTATCACCGAGAAAAGAATTGCAATAAATATATTGATACCAGTAACCCGCAGTATTCGATTGAGGTGCAGCACAAGATAGAGAAGTGTAGTAAGCGCTGAAACAATGAATAAACCGTTTTCTGTAATTCTTGATTGCTCCCAGGCCAGAAATAAGGCTATATGAACCATACAATAGCTTATCAATTTAAACACAAACATGAGAATATCTACCTTTGCCTCAGAATGCGCGGTATTAGGTGAATCAATGTGCCCCTCATGTAAATGTCGGGGAAGAAGGAAATAAAATATAATATACAACCCTACCCCCAAAACCCCAATAGCGGTACTTACAAATACATTTTCAGAAAAGTACACATAGTACGCGTAGCTTAAAAAAAAGAAAACCGGGTATATAATATGGTTTACCGCGTGTGAGAAATAATGTTCTGCCCGGGAAAGTGGAATCGTATGTGTATTCATAGTATACGCCCGTTTGGAAGTGAACACGGATTCTGCCACAATGCTTAGTACACCAAACAAGGCGAGAGCGATAAATATTCCACTTTGACTATTGTATCTGAGGAGCACAAGTGAAAGCATCACTACGCCAGTTGTGGATGCATAGGCAAGTGCCCTGATAAACTGCATAACACCTTTTTGGGAGTACCCTTCAGTAGTTTTCACAGTACAGGATAAATCAAATCGTTATACTTGTCCAAGTGTTGAAATCATTGTGCAAAACTCATTCAAAACTATCATATCTCAGTGCAAAACCCGTGGATGAAGTACACCATAATCTGTTTCTCTTGTGGAGCGGGATGATTAGGATACTGAGGTCTCATTTAACTGGGTATTCAGACCATTAAAATATGTGAATACAGTTGGAATTCACAAATTGTTTTCCAAATCTACGGTACATTTCTCGACATGTTTTACGCACGAAAAATAGTAGAACACTGAGAAACTGTTGTATACTTCCCACTCTGTAGCGCTATCATATTTCCCCGTCTTCCCCACACCTCTTTTCTTTTCTCTGACAATAATTACCTGGTTTTTCAACATTTCCACACCCCATACTAATACATGTTACTTACATGAATAAAAATGTTAAAAATAGTTCACTATCAACAAAGATCAAAAAGTTTTCACCTGATCATTCATTGGCATTTTGACATAGTGAATTATTCTCCCATTGTAACAGGTAGTCTGAATTGAAAAATATGCTAATATTGTCCATGGAGCTAAGTGTAACGAAATCAAACCTTCAAAAAGCAGTTCATGCAGTACAAAAAGCAGTCAGTACCAAACCAACGTTAGAAATCCTGAGAAATATCGGATTAAAAGCTAGCAACGGAATCCTGAGAATATCTGCAACAGATTTAGAAATATCCATAAGTACGTTTATAGGTGTAGATCTATTTGCTGAAGGGAGCACGACTGTTTCAGCGAAAACATTTGCAGATTTTATTTCCCTTCTTCCTGAAGGAAATATTCGGTTAAAAATGGTTGATAATGAACTGAAGGTTGAAGCTGAAAAAACAACTTCAAAGTTTTCAACAATTCCCTATGATGAATTCCCGACATTACCCACAATAAATGAAGATGCATCTTTATTATTCAAAGCTGATAAAGAGATGTTTAAAAAAGCACTTTCCCTTACTACCTTCGTCGCTGATCGTGGAATACGCCAGCCGGTGTTTTCTGGAATTCTATTTGAAGCCAGCCCCCAAAAGCTACAGTTAGTAGCAACTGACGGGTTTAGACTCTCAAAATATGGAGTGCCGGTTCAGGAAGATGTTGAACAAAAGATTACGCCTGTAGTGCCCTACGTTTCATTAGACCACGTGGTTCGGCTTGGCGAAGACTCGGATGATGAAAACGTTGAAGTATATCTGGTATCCAAGAACAATCAGATTCTGTTTAAAACAGGAAGAACAGAAATTTCATCAAATTTGCTTGATGGGGATTTCCCGAATTATAACGCGATACTCCCTCAAAAACATATTTGTTCGTATCGTGTACATCGTGATGAGCTGATGGATAGTGTCAGGCTGTCTAATGTTTTTTCCCGCCAGGAAGATGCATCACGAATTAAATTCAAAAAGCAGGCTGGAGAAACTCAGCTGACGCTTTTCTCCCGGGTCGCTGAGATCGGAGAATACGAAAGTCAGGTGCAGGTAGAAATTATCAACGAAGAGGATTCGATAGAGATTGATTTTAGTCCAAAAAAAGTCATAGACATTCTCTCACGTGTCACAACTGAGCAGCTTATCATTGATGTAGTACTGCATCCCCGTACAGAACATCGAATGATTATTGTTAAAGAAGAAGGAAATGAC
>JBMCLJ010000056.1:0-9747 GCA_048615375.1 Candidatus Dojkabacteria bacterium
ATAACCTCTCACCCAATGACGGTAACCCAGGCACAGGGAGTGATGAAGGAGATATTGTTATCTGGACACGGATAAAGGACTCTACGCCTCCCGATACGATAGTAGAAAACTGTATGCTCGTAACTCCAACCGCTGGTGGAACGAGTGGCTATCACTGCACAAACTTTACTACCGGCAATGTCGATAGTACCAAGGTCCAGGGAGACTTTACTCCTGATCGGGGAACCACACCAGGCGGCTACCAGGAGGTACAGGCAGAAGATACATTTACCTATACATTGACCGTGACAAATAACTCCGCGGGATCACGATATCTACGTGTCTATGACGAGCTCCACAGGTATCTCGCGTATGTACCTGGTACATTTACGGTTAACGGAATCGTACTTCCTGATACAAATGTGCACGATACCGGTACCAACCTGGTAATCGACTACCGCCATCCGGCAGTCGTTGCGCAGGGGAGTGATCTCACGGTAACCTTCACCGTCAAGGTACGTCCCCATGTCGCTGCAGTAGATGATATCATCCCTAATGTTGGCCTTGTCACCAGCTGTAACGAGTTCAGTAACGACAGTTCCTGCCTTCCGGCAGAACAGACGGCAATAGTAGAAGTACAGTACGGTAACGGTTCTCCGACAGCGGTAGATGACACCGCTACTACCAGCCTTGGAACACCAGTCACCATTGCCGTGCTTGACAATGACCACGATAATGACGACAACCTTGACCCTGCTACGCTTATCGTGCAGACCGCAAATGGGCCGGAAGATGGCACAGCAGTTGTGGTAGAGCAAAACGGGGTGCATGTTATTGAGTACACTCCGACAACACCTGAGTACTTCAGTGGAGATTCGTTTGGGTATGAAGTTTGTGATAGCGCAGGATTGTGTGATACGGCCACAGTAACAATCTCTATTGAAAACACGCCACCTCAGGCTAGTGACGATAATACCAGCACGTTTATTGATACCCCGGTCACCGTAGATGTGCTGGCTAATGATACTGATGCTGAAGGAAACATTGATTTTTCCAGCCTGGCTGTAGTCCCTGGGTATGAGCCATTATCCGGAACGATTACCATCACAAGCAGCTTTGAATTTACATATACACCTGACTCTTCAGGCTACTACGATTCAGACGCGTTCTCGTACGCTATCTGTGATACAGAAAACGAATGTGATACTGCAGTCGTAACCATAGACCTCACCAATCGTCCACCGATCGCTGAAGATGACGCTGCTTCTACCGACATGACGACACCGATTACCATTAATGTACTTGCCAACGACAGTGATCCGGATCATAACCTTGCATTTGATTCAGTTACAATTACCCATCAACCAGCTCATGGGACGGTGAATCTTGATGGGCAACAGGTTATCTTCACACCGACAGACCCGGTATACTTCGCGCAGGATACGTTTGAGTACGAAGTATGTGATACCGCGACACCTCCTCTATGTGATGTTGCCCTGGTAATAATCACGATTACAGATGAGGCTCCGATCGCCAGTGATGATATACGTGAAACCAAAATCGGAATTCCTGTAGAGATTACTGTACTGGCGAATGACTCTGACCCGGATGATAACCTGGATCCAGCTACTCTGGAATTACTCGTAGAAGCTCAGCCGGAGCATGGTACAGTTTCCATAACCTCAGAGCATACCATCATCTATACTCCAACAGATACGCAGTACTATTCGCAGGATACTTTTTCTTACCAGGTATGCGACACAACGGGGCTCTGTGACACAGCGAATGTAATCATCAGTATTACTGATCAACCACCAGTAGCGGCAGACGATATCGCTAGTACATCTCCAGGCGAAGAGGTCACTATTCCGGTGCAGGACAATGATACTGATCCTGAAGATAATATTGATCCAGGAAGCCTTCAGCTTGTTCCCAGTAGCGAGCCTGCTCATGGGAGTATAGATATTGCAGCCGGAACCATTACGTATACCCCTGATCCGGAAACTACAGCTACATCTGACACCTTTTCGTATACCATTTGTGACATAACCGGATTATGTGATACCGCGACGGTAAATATCACCATTACCCATCCTGTAGCCCCCAGCCCAACCCCCGATACTGAAGGCCATCCCTCTGAAGGCAATGAACAACAGAATAAAGCCATACTGCCGGAAACGGGAAAAGGATTGCTCCTGTATCTGTCTGCTATACTGGGAGGAATAGGAATTGGTAGTTATATGTTACGAATAAGTTACGTACGTTACGCCAGGCCAATACTGAGGAGGAGGAAGGTATAGTCCGCGATATCTGACGATCACTGAAGATCAATAATTGACTTGAGGATAAATTCCTATATAAATGAGTATGTCCAGCCTAGTACCTGTCGTTATTGCAAGCTCTATGAGAAGAACAAATAATGGCGATGAAGCCATGCCACGACCAGCTGCTGAAGCTAATCAAAAAACCCTCGCTCATCTCTCGCGTACGATACAGAGGATCCCTCAAACACACCCATATGAACTCACCACATGTGCTGACCTCCTGACAAGTAATGATGGTGTGAAGGCAGTATTTCTTGAAGGCATTGGAATTTACCCGGGCCATGTCACTGCCGATGCCACTCCGTTAGAAACTCCTGCATTTTGGACAGGACGAAAAGGTCTTCAACTCAATGTTGGAACCTCCCTTATTGTGTTACTGGACAGAGCAAGTCAAGACGACATAGTGTTTCAAGGTGCTGTACGACGACTTATCCACCCGCAAACAGAAGCTGACTTGTCAAAAGCAGGAAGTGGAGAAAGGAATGATGCGTTGTTAACCAAAGCACTTGCTTTAGCCAGAGAAGTAAACGCCTTACTCTACAGCAAGGTAACTGGAGTACCTATCAGTCCAGTTCAACCACCCAGTCATGATGGTGAATATCAAATTGAATTTCAGGGACTTAGGTATTCCAGAAAGATTCCTCATGACTTGTTTACAAACGCCATTGCGAGTGTGATGCTTCTTTTGAGTATGCTTTCCAGGACGGAGTCTGATAATGAACTATCGCGTCTCAGAGGTGATATAGATCCATCTCAACTACGGAGAACTGTTACTTCATTAGCGATATATTCAATGGATGATATTGCACAATTGGATATGCAAAGCATCACAGAGGCAGCAAAAATTGCCCACCGTTTATCTCAAAATTAAGCGAGTTAACTTTGATGTACTCAAGAATATAAAACAGGAACTGAGTTTTGTTTTTTACAGTTTGTATTCTATCCTGATGACATTTCACGATATTTTTGATTACAACACCAGGACTCTGGGGAACTCATTGGAATAAGTATTCTGAACAATATTACCTCCACATCAGCCGAGCCTGGCTTCCAGATCTTTAATCGGTACTGGGGTCAGAGGCTACGGTACTGAGGAAGAGCAGCGCGGGGTATGGAGGAGAGAGGATTTGAAGTTGTGGAGGTAGAGGAGATATACACACAGGTCAATAAAGAGAATGAACGATCGAAAAGACTATTGGTATCGAGCAAATATTTATTCATAACGATAATTGCGCTCGTGTAAAGTTTTACTCACCTTCCTGGAATAGTGTACAGAATCCTTTATTTCGTATCTGTCATGCCACATGCCTTGTATCGCTTTAAAATCTTTTAGCTTCTCCTTTTCTGTTTTTTGAGAGTCTTTACTTAATGATTCATAGTACTTTTTTGGGACAAGGCAAGCCTTGACTATACCATATTGTGTAATAGCGACAACTTTTTTCCATCTGATAACTCCTCGACTGTTGCAGCGAAATTATCCCTCACATATTTTACTGATCACTCTTTGAGTACCATAGTAAAAATATAGTAACTTCACCATAATTTCATGTCAACCATATCATTAAATGTTGGATTTTCTTCATCAGAAACCCATTTACCTTCATTACAGTCCCAGGCGTACATGCCGCCGTTCTGATCCTTTGGGTACTTTTGAAGCAATTCCTGTTTATACTTTTTAATATTTTCCTGATCCGGGTTACTGGAGATATAAACAAATTGTATCCCAAAATTATCTTCTGATACTTTCCGAACAATTAACTCGTGAAAGTTTGGATCTTTTGCCCATTCTTTCGCGATAGTATGTAAATCTGGATAACCTGCTGCTTTGTAATCTACTTTGAATACACCGGCAGCGACATAATAGCTATGTTTATTTTCTTCTGACAATTTAAAAAAAATAGGACAAATCTGACACCAGTTGATTATAGCATAACTTGTATATGTAAGTGGGATTAAGTAAACAAAAGAACTATAATATCCTAATTCACAATCTCTAACGATGGATCCATACTACAAAAAAACTATCCCCTACAAGCTCTCTGGCATGAGTTTTAACTTTGATGTCGGTAACACGCTTTTTTCTACCTTCTCGGTCGACCATGGTACAGATGTACTACTTCGATACCTTAGTCCAGGCAGCGAGCCAGAGTCGATTCTTGATATTGGGTGCGGGACAGGCGTGCTGGGAATAGTTCTTGGTAAAAAATATCCGAACGCCAGAGTTACCTGTGTAGACAAAGACCTGCTTGCCATAAGGTACACGCAGATCAATGCAGAGAAGAATAACGTGAAAAATCTGGAAGCACTCGGCAGTGTGGCGACTGAAGCGGTAAGTGACAGAGTATTTGATCTCATTGTATCCAACGTTCCCGCAAAAATAGGGGATAGCGCTATCGAAAAGGAGTTTATTCTCAAACCCTTAGAATTATTGCGTCCAGAAGGTGAACTCTGGATTGTGGTAGTCACCGGCCTTAACCGCATTATCCCAAAAATCGGCAGGAGACACACTTTAAAAATGAAAGAAGTCAAAAAGCGGCATGGGCATAGCGTGTACAGGATAAAGAAATAAGTACAAAACCAACCTCAGAATACCCTGAACATACCATTTTCATACTCTTTCCATACTGACAAACACTCTGTATACTGATCCCATGAGCACCACAAAATTACAAATCCCCATGAATTCTTCGCTTAAAAAACAGGCTGATAAAAAAGCCAAGGAACAAGGTTTCAGCTCTGTACAGGAAGTTATCCGCGTATTCCTGACTGGATACATTAAAGGAGATATCAGTCCTGTATTCATTACAACATCCCAACCAAACCCACCGATCCAACAGACCACCACGAAACGTCACAGCGGAAAAAAAGAGATAGAAATCGATATCGAAGAAAAAATTTTTACCGTAGAAGACAGCGAGGAGCTACTGAGGAAGTTGAAGTTGTGAATATGTTTGCTTTTACTTGACCTCCAAACTTGCTTCGAGTGAATAAACAACTTTTAGAAGCCTCTCTAAAGAAAAAGAAACTTTTCCACTAAGTATTTTAGAAATTTCCGGTCGGGGAATGCCTGAGAATTCTGAAAGTTTTTCCTGGGTCATTTCTTTCTCTTTCCTTATTTCCTCAAGCCGGTAGATGATAGTGTAAAACGCATTAAATGATTCGTACAAGGCGAGCTGCTCATGAGAGTAATTTTGCTTACTGAAAACTTCATCCTGGTTTTCTGCTCTTTTTATGATAAAACAAAGCTAGAATTATTTATGAACCCTGAACATATCCATAAAAAGCTCTCCATTGAGTACTGTTAATTCGTAACCTCATCTCGTATAAATAAATTATTATAACCTGAAATCTTTCCCCCTCTGGCTTACGTAACTGCCCCAACTCAGAAAGCTTGTTATCAAGATCCTGAAACTCTAACTGCACTGGTACCGGTAAACCTTTAAACTCTTTTTCTGCAAGAGGATGGTACCGTAACTCCTTCATGCTTTCCATTGTACGCTTATACGTTTCCAGTCTTTGTTCCAACGGATTTTGCAACGTTGTTGGTTTTAGGTATACTAAATAACCCATGCAGGAAAGAATTACTCTACCAACATCCGACGGTCATACAATTTACGGGACGTGGGATGCTGCCTCAGAATCTGAGAGGAAAAGTGATTCTTATTCCCTACGAGATACTCGGCGTTCGCTGATTATCTTTGTCCATGGTCTGACCGGTAATATGTATGAGCATCACTATTTTAACGCGGTGCCATTTTTTACCAGCAGAGGGTTTGATACGTTTCGCTTTAATCTTTACTCCGCGCACGATGAAGCACGACAGCTAAGCGAGTGTTCAATCTCCATTCACACAGAAGATCTGACAACGGTGATAGACTTCTTCATGGATCAATATCAGTATGAACATATGTTTCTGGTTGGTCACAGTCTCGGCGCGCCGGTAATTCTGAATACTGATCTACATTCGATAAAAAAAATTGTACTCTGGGATCCAACTCGTGGCATGAAAAATCTTGAAGAAAAAGGCTGTTACTATCACAAAGGACTCGGAAACTACGTCCTGGAGTGGGGACTCGACATTTTACTCAATCAGGAAATGATTAACGACTGGAAAAAAGCCGCTGATATTCCCTCTCAAATCAAGAAAATAATCAAACCCTGTAAGTTGATCTTTGCCCAAAAGTGCGACATCCACGAACACTGGCAGCCGTTCCTCAAAGATATCAAAGTCCCCTACGAATCCGTGATCATACCTGGAGCAACTCACGGCTTCAACCAGGAAGGAGTGGAAGAGAGATTATTCCAGGAAACACTCGCGTGGCTGTAGGGTACAATGATTGTTGTTGTATTAATCAGCATTGATTCCGGGAGTATACAAAAAACGTCTTTGTACAGGACTATGTTATTGTAAAAAATCAACATTTATCCTATAATACATACAAATGCCTCTTCCAAATAGACATTATGCTGAGATAATTTCATCTGTCATCAAATATGGGTTACAGGTTTTTACTCTTGCTTCTTTATTGGTTAATTGCGGATGCGGAGCAATAAGTGATTCTCCAATACCTCCAGCAAGTAGCACTCCCACAGCAATAGCTCTTATAACATCAGACGGCTTGCAGATGCCAGAGAACCAGGATCGTGAGGCTATCGCTGCTCAATTAATATCTAATCCCCTGATAATAGCAGAGAATCAAGACCAGGGATTGGATTTGAGCAGTCAGATAGTAAACTATTGGCTTGAAAACGCAGTGCACCCTGATGATTGGCCAAGTGCTCTTACAGCTTTACAAAATCCCGCAGAAAATAGCTTTCTTTATCCTAATGTAGACACACAAGAAGGCGAACCAACAGAATTTCCTGGATTTTCCGTTGCTCCAGATACACGCGTCACTACAAATACAGGAGAAGAGAATGTAGTAAGTGTAGATGGTATCGTGCTTGTTGTTGATCCTGAAGGAAGAGTTGTCTCATTCCACGTAACCGCACCTGAAACAGGTCACAAAACACCGGTAAGCTTGGCACAAATGGGTATCCCTACAGACATGGCAACCGGTTATAATGTAGTAGAAATCCCTATCAGAGCTCAACTGGAATCTGGAGCTATAGTCCCCGTTTTCGGCTTACAAAATAGATATCCACTAATATCACCAGTTATTCGTGATAAACACGGACGTTTGACTACACGTGAGAGAGTAATAACAGGACTTGGAGGACTAGGCAAACAAGAAAAGGCAGAAACTTCACCTTCCCCATTACCTGAAACTCTACCAGACACCCCAACAGTTTCCCCACCAAAAGAACCACCAGCACATTCGTCACCGGAGTCAGAAACTACACCACCAGCCATTGTTTATGATGGTGAGCTTGCTCCAGTTAATCCCAAACTTGGCACCATTGTTAGCGACATGATAAGCAGGGGAAGTATATCAAATAATGATCCCTATGCTGAAGCAGCCCTCAGGTACTGGTTGTTTCAAGTCAACAGAAGTTATGATGCTGAGAGTATTTACAACACAATCGTGAGTGAAAACGGAGGTTTTCCCATATCGATGAATATTGCGACCAAGGAAGGAAACTTAAGAGATCGCCCGGCATTCACTATCAACCAGGGTACAACCATAAATGGTTTAAACGTTGAAAGAGTCACGGGATTTTTTCTCCTGGTTAACCAAGAAGGAAATGTTGTAGGAGTATTTAATACACAACAGCTCCCTGACAGCCATACTATGAGTGATTTTAATGGCATGGGGATCACACCGCAGAATGCAGGACAGTTTAGAGTAGTAGGTGTAGTCACCCATGTACATGCTTCTGGTGGGCATACTTTTCCAGTATTGAGCTTCCATGAAAACGGAGACTCTCTGACGAGTACTATAAGAATTAATGGTACTGAATTAAGGATCCCTGAACGGGTGATCACAGGGTTTGGCACCGTCAATATTCCAAGTGATTCAGCACCACCGGCTGAGCCTACAATTCCAGCACCGGAAGAACCTGAGCAAGACCTGGAGAATTCCGATCAAGATCAAATATTAAGTTGTATGTATGCTTTACACAGATCCGGATCAGTATGCTCCTATGAACATGAGGATATCCACGGTGAAAGAATTGTTGCATTAACAAAATCTGAAGTAGTGAAAATCAATGAAATTATCACTCAAGAATGGATAGAATCAGGAAAATACCCTGATAATCTCATAGTCCCTAATATTATTACAGGAAGAAAAACAGATCCTAATGCAGGATACAGTGGATTATTCTCTAATTTTGTCTATAGTCCACAGTTGAATTATATTACTATTCATGTGCCTACGGGATTAGACATATTTTCACCGGATGGCGAGTATACTGTCCGGCGGATATTTGTACATGAACTTTTTCACGCGTTAAAGGCCAGTGGAAGATTTGAAGATGACTTTGAGAGCTGGCCCGATAATGATGCCTGCTTACCTGGATATTCATGCTCAGTCAGAGATAAAGGCGAGTCGGTGTTTGAAGAGGAAGTACAAGCAGAAATTTTCACTTTTTTATTGCTTTCACCAGAGTCTGCGGAGTGGGTTTTAGAGCAAGGCAAAAATAACAATCAATTAGAACAAAAAATACAATATATGAGAGAAATATTGATAAAATATGGTTTTTCTATTCCACATTGATCATACACATCTTAAAGAAATAGCTTAAATAGTAGGCAGAATGTGTCTAATTGAGATATTTTCAAAATACAATATCTTTAATCGCGAAAGAATATTAGCTATGTATTGATGGTATATGTAGAAAGAATTGGTATAATCACTCATGAATCTGCAAACCATCCCTACGGAAATTATTGAAGGGAGTGAAGTGTATGGAGTGGGGTATGAGGAGTGGGAAGCGGGGAGGATATTTATCGCTTCAGAAATTGATAAAGATGGCACGATACTGGATATTGGTTGCGCAAATGGATTGCTACTAGTCTGCCTGGAGGCGTGGAGTGGCAAAAGCCTCGATAAATATGGCATTGATACGAATGGCGATCTCATTATTCAAGGGAAGGAATTCTTCCCTGATTTGAAAAATAACCTGAAAATCGCCGAGCTACGGTCAATTAAGTGGATTGAAGAACTGGGATTGCCGGCAACGTATGACTACATTTTTTGGAATATCTGGGATAATTTTGTGATCAGTGAAGAAGTTCTGGACGGTATTGAGGAAATAATTACAACCAGGATAAAACCCGGAGGAAAACTCCTACTGGGGTTTTACCATGAAGATAAGAAGCAAAATGTAATGCAAGCAGAAAAAGTAAGAAAGAGATTTGCCAATACCAGAATTGTACATAACCACGGAGAGAACAATGAAGTAATGGCGGTATTGATCGCGTAACTGGCTATCACAAAGCAAACATTACATCTATATTTCCCCATCAGAAAAGATTTTTCGAGGAGTTAATGTTTTTTTT
>JBMCLJ010000057.1:0-9643 GCA_048615375.1 Candidatus Dojkabacteria bacterium
TACAGGGAAAGTTATTGCGATCGGATGCGGGGTACTCGCTCTCTGTTCAGTTGTATGTGGAGCGCTGTTCTTTGTAGGGGGAGCGGCGGTTGTTGGCGTAGGTCTTGATGTTATGAAGGAACAGGTTACCCAGAATATCTGTGATGTATCTGATACACGTATTCAAACGGTGTACCAGAATAATACAACTCAATCATTCCGCAATACAACAACGCTTGAAGAATTCCGGGCGGATATTCAGCAGGTTGATGATTCGGTATGTACAGATATTGAAAATGCTGGATTCTGGGATATTGTTTCACAGGGATGGAACTTGAATTATGAAAATATAAATGGCAATGAAGCCCTTGATTTCAGCGCGACCATTGATGGTAAAGATATTACTTTGCAAATGGAAACTGTAAATGGAGAATTAAAAATTGATGAGTTTACAGTGAATTAATTCAGCTGGAGCATGTACCATCTTTATATTGATTCATTGAAACTCTTCTCTACATCAGTTATGCAATGGCAACAGATCAATACCATGAACCAGCGAATGAATTGCCTGAAGAGGTGCGGACATTCGCGCGAATGATTACTTCTCTTACCGAAGAAAGTGAAGCGATTGGCTGGTATACTCAGCGGATTGCTTTGGAGAAGGATGAAGAAGCAAAAAAAATTATGCGCAACGCCATGCACGAAGAAATGAAACACTTCGCCATGGATCTGGAATATTTAATCAGGAAAAATCCTGTATGGAAAGCCATCCTCAAACACGTTCTCTTCTCCGAAGAAGACATCGTCGAACGTGGCGAAGAAGCAGAACACAATATCCCGTAGGACGCAAAATCTTGCGTCCGGATCACGATAAAAACCCTACGTTTTATTCCGTTTCATATAAAAGTACGCACCCGCCGCGCCAATGGTGAGTAGTATCAGCGTTAGCACAAGGAACGCCAATACTTCATTATCAAAAAAATTATCTGTCTCAACCTGCATGGTCACAAGTTCACCATCTTCAGTCCTTGTAAAAGAAACCCGATCATCAACCTCAATCTCGGAAAAGCTAACCTCCTCTTCCTCCTCAACTATGACAAAATCTTCAGGAACCAGAACCCGCTTCAAGCCTCCTGGTGTATCTACATATAGAGTACGTCCTTCTATTCGCACAACAGTTCCTGATAACCGCTGTGACGGTACATCTTCTACCCTCGCCTGTATGTTCTCCTGCGTGTGCGCCATAAACCTATCAGTATGTACAGGTACCACGAGAACAATTGCTCCTATAATGCAGGTAAGTACGATTAATTTTACTATTTGTAATGTCTTCATATTATTTTGTTTCCTCCTTTCGCTTCTGTGATCTTTCTGTCGCGTCAATAACTGTAGTAATAATTGTCACGATCGCGTAGCCTGCTAATCCATATATCAGCATGGCAATAAGCGTGGAAATTTCCAGTACGTATCCCGGCTCAATAATCAGCGGCCTGAATATTCCCCGAAACGGGTCAAGCAGAGGTGCACTCGTATCATACACCCAATCCACAAAATCAGCTGTAGGATTTGCGCTTAACAGTCTGAATATAAAGCGTAATCCCAGCACAATCTCAATAATCGCCAGGACGCTATTTGTGATAAGTATCAATATTCGTCCCATACTACTCGATGTAGTGTAGTCCTGTTACACAATCCACCCCGATAATCATGCAATAACTTTCTGCAAAACCTCTTTGGTGAGAATTGTAAATTCTTTCTACCAACATGGTATGGCAGAACAAAGGAAAAAACCAATATTTGCTTCTCTGGATACCGCTGGCGAGCAGTTGGCTGAGAGGCTGCTGGCGTATAAAAACTCTGATGCAGTCGTCCTGGCGATTCCCCGGGAGGGAGTTGCTACCGGATTTGAAGTCGCGAAGCGATTACTGCTTCCGCTCGATGTACTGAGTGTACGAACCTTGCACTCTCCGGTACAGCAAAGCATGGAAATCGGAGCGATAGCCGAAGGAAATGTTATTGTAGTCGATGAAAATGCAATTGATACAGCAGGTACTACGGCAAGCGAACTGGAATATGTGCTGGGGCAGGAACAATCAGAAATGAACAGGCGAATCTTTAACTATCGTAACGACAGATCGCTTGAGTATCTCAAAAAGCAGACAGTACTTGTTGTAGATATGGGACGCACCACTGGATACGTGGCGAAAGCTGCTGTCCGCACACTTCGTGCACTTGAAGTGAGCCAGGCAGTCCTGGCGGTTCCGGTTTGTTCTACACAGGCACTGGAAACGGTACGTGATGAGTATGACGATATTGTATGTGTGGAATCTCAGGACTCGGTACAGGATATTACTCAATTTTATGAAGAGTTCTCTCCACTTACTGATGATGAGGTAATCGCGTTACTTAAGCGGGCAAAGACAGAAATTCCAAAAGAATTAAAAGGTCAAATTGCCCAGAAACACGCGAAAATGGATCAAACCCTTCCCATCATTGAAAATAAATCCGGAATCACGGGTTTTCGCGAATCAGACTAGTACAGTCAAGATCAGCACCGTATTTTTCGTTAGCAACGCCCTGAGGCATAAGTTCGGGTGAATGTACAGAACTAATGCTGGTATGAGAACCAGCTCCAAACGGAAATAGATCATGTCTTTTGTGAGAGTTCTGTAAAAAAAAGAGTTACATAACTTCAAAAAACTTTGGATAAAATTACTTTTCTTACTAAGATATATTGTTGCTCATGTGAGAATCTTTTCTTTTGTCAGGGAGCATTAATTGTTGTTCCCTGACTGCAGCGATATGTTTATAACCCTATTGAGTACTACATTTATGCTTTTACCCAGAGCTCATTAAATGTGTCTGGTATGATGCTTCTTACATCTTTCATTTCTCCTGCGGAAATATGTTTCTGGAGAAGATAAAATACCGCTCGTGTTGCTTCGTCAGCATTGAATGCTGCCGATGTTGGAGCCATTTCTATTTCTACCTTTTTAAAGAATTGATCCAGCGATCTGATTTTTTCCGGTTTGTGTACAGGTTTCCATCCCTCATAAAACATACCTCTCATGAGCATCGGCATTTGAGCTGCTAGCTCTGCTGCTTCAACCGGTGTCAGTCGATCACGAAGCGCGTGTAATACACCTTTTAACGCATGATACGCTGACTGTCTATCCTCAGTTTGAAGAATCTCTTCCAGATCTTTCAGCCAATTATTTGTTTCATTTAATGTTTTATCAAAATTTTTTAATCCTGTTTGTTGCGTCATAATTGCATATGTTTATATATACAATTTTAGTGTAAAATAGGATTACAGCAACTGTTGCCACGGCGGCAAATGCTATCCCGCGCACGTACCCCGTGCGTCAGTCTCAACAGCAGAGACATCCCAGCTATATGAATTATCAATTCATCATACTGAATTTGTGGTCGTTAAGAAGTTTGAACGCTTTTAAACGATTCATTTCCAGGCTTGAATTTTGATATACGTGATTCAGATAGGTGTATGCTGTTGTGTAATCCTTTTCCTGCAAAGCAATGATTCCGAGCATAAGATATGGATATATTTCATAGCGTTCGCTATCATATGAGAATGAGGATTTTCGCAATTTCTCTTTGCATTGCAGGAACTGGAGATAATGCTTTTTGGCATCTTTTGGCCTGGTGAGAATAAGTATATCCGCATAAATGAGTCGGAAACGTGGATACTTTAAAAAAGCAGGTTTGTACTGATTTGCCAGGACACTTGCCTCATGCACCTGGCGAAGCTGCAGGTAGGAGTATAAAATTTTTTCTAAAGCTATCATGTTTTTTTCTTCTTGATCACTCAATTCAAGAAATCGTTTAAGTACGGTAATTGCCCTTGCATACTCTTCAGCATGAATAAGATCTTCTGCGTACAGAAAAAGTCCGCGCTGATCATATGGGTTCCTGGAGAGGTGATCAGAAATCATCCGAAGAGTCTGTGCATAGCGCTTCTTTTTTGCATAAAAGTCTTTATAGTGATCTACGACTATATCATCGTAGGTTTGCACTGAAGGAATTATGTCTTTGTTGACAGGTACCGGGTGCGCATGGACAGGCGATACCCAGTGCAGGATATTTTTTTTGTAGATAAATTCACGTCGTATGTGTTTTATCGGTGTACCGTCATCCCCATACCCGGTATTCCATCGGAAAAACAGTATGTCTTTGTCATTAAAGTTATTTTCTTTTAATGTGCGTAGCTTTTCGAGAGATTGTGGTTGGAGAACAAAATCCGCATCCCACCGGGCTGCATAGGTTTGGGTGGCATACGAACGCGCCTCGTTATATGCAGCTGCGAAGTCATTAATCCATGGGAAGTGGAATACCTTATCGGTAAACGTTTTGGCGATTTCTACTGTTCTATCTGTCGAACCAGTATCAACAATGATTATTTCATCGACAACAGAAGCGATACTGGTAATTGACTTTTCCAGTATCGCTTCTTCGTTTTTTACTATCATACATAGCGATAATCCTGCCATGTGTATGTCTTTATTTATTCTTTTTTTTAAGTACCTTCCTGTTTTTTATTACTATGGAACGAGTACACCACCCCAAATACTGTTCCTGTAACGACGGTCGTAAGCAGCGCATACATCCGCAACTGTGAGCTTGTTTCCGGGAGAAGCTCACGTCCTACCGCGTACGCGACAGTATATTCACTTTCTGATTCGGGAATTTCTACTGTCCAGCTTCCATTATTCGCGAGAGTAACTCCTGCAGGTAGATCCGGGTCGTTTTGATCTACTTGAATCGTAGTAGTTCCTGAAGGTACTGGTAGAGAAAACCTTCCTTCGCTGTCAGTCACTACCACATGCTCCACTCCCTGGCTATCGGTCACGGTGACGGTAATGTCTGGCAGTCCATCCTCACCTTCATTATGTGTGTCATTATCATTCAAATCATTATAAATGAGGCCGTTGAGTATAATTCCATCCTGTGTATAAATTAACGTTATGTCCGGTCCCTGAGCAGATGCCTGAAGGTTTACAGGAGGATCAGCATTTGCGTATCCCGCGCACGTACCCCGCGCGTCAGTCTCAATAGCAGAGACATCCCAGGTATATGAGCCCTGTGTTAATCCAGTGAATGTGTGTTCAATAGTAGCTCCTGGAGCTACATTGGGATAGACCTGTGTCTGAACGATGGTGCCATTTTGCCTGAGATTAAACGTAAGGTTGGTAATATTACCTTCATCATCGTTGACTGTAGCAGATGCGGTATAGTCCCTTGTCTCACTTGCAGAATCAAGAGTTATCTCAGTTCCGGTACTTGGACTGAGAGTCAGTGTAGGAGCGGTATTGATATTATCGACACGGATATTGGCCTGGACTGTTTTGTATTGAGGATTTGACCATGTCCCGCCTAAATTATCGTAGTCAAATGTTCCTTCAATATCTACAGTCTCAATTATTTCACTTTCTGCCTGTGAAATTAATGGAGCCGTTACGGTTGTGCTGAAGGTTTGCTGAGAAGATCCATAGGAATATGTTTCTTCAGTTGGGGCAATAATGAGAGGAATTATTATTGATGTTCCTTGTGATGCATGTGCATGTACGGGTCTGATGTAATCCCAATCTCTTGTCCGCATGTGTGCAGTGATATCCGTTGATTCTCCTTCCTTAATACAAACATTGATTGGGTCTACAGTTACATCATCACAGATATTAGATACATCCGAAAAATTTTCATCAAAAGACATATTATAACATTCAGATCCATCATATCCATCACTATCAGCAAAAGCCTTATTCGTAAAACTGCTCGTGATAGTATCGAGGAGGCTATCAGTATGTGTCGAGCTTTTCTCAGAGCTGGAGTGAGCTCCTACTGGATATGTTTCAACGGAATTAATGTATCCAATTACTACTGATGCAGAAAGCATAGTTGTAGATACTATAGTTGGGGCGATGATGTATTTATGCAGTTTTTTCATGATTCATTTGTTTGTAAGTTTACAATGATATAGATATTGATGATTTTTTCAAATGTATGTTTTCCGGTTCAGCTTCGGTAGTAATCCTCACAATTTTGAAACTCATTCCACACGTAATACACATTTACATACAATGTGTTCACGTAAATAAGGAATAAACTTATGAAAAAAAATTGTAGCTATTGCATACAATAGCCAGAATACAGCAGAAAACGCGATGGAAACCATCAAGAAACTGCAAAAACAGTATTTACTGGATCTTGAAGATATTGTGTACCTCGCCAGAAGTAAAAATGGGAAAGTAAAAGTACACCAGACTTCAAAAATAACACGGGCAGGAGCGGTCATGAGTGGCTTCTGGGGGCTTGTACTTGAGACAGCGCTTTTCGCACCCATTCCTGGTAAAGCGGGAAGGTCAACAGTCGGTGGAATTGCCGGTAAGACAACAGAGTTCGGTATAGATAAAAAATTTGCGAAGCTGCTCGCAGAAAAGCTTATACCAGATACTTCAGCAGTACTTATGCTGGTAAAAAACGCTAACCAGGAGCGGCTCGTAGAAGAAATGAAAATACATGGCGGAGAAATAATACTCACTAATTTACCGGAAGATATAGAACACAAGCTTACTGCAGCCATGCTGAAGCAGGAAAAACAACGTTCAACGATCTAGCAGAGCAATAGTTGAATGTGCAAATCAAGTTTTGATCAAAATACTTGTAATTCAGACGGCCCAATACTTTAGTTGGCACAGGCAGTTATTCGGTAAACGTGTTTTTGTTCCTGATTTCTTCGTCAAGGATTTCTTTAAGAGATGGACGTGGAGCATTTTGTTCTGCCATTGGTATACTGGTGTGGATATTTGAATCTTCATTGTACATATGTATAAGCTCAGCTACACGATCATATCCCAGCTTTTCAGCATATTCTGTAGCGTATACCTGGCTTTTATCAAGATTTTTTTGAATGTTGTCTGTTCTTGGTTGTATACCAACAAGACAGCTTTCCCGTAGCATTTTAATTCCTTTAGTCATAAGATCGATTGACTCAAAGAGAGAAAACGCGATAATCGGGATAAACTGCTGGAGCTGAAGCTGAGCTGACATATGTGCCATTTGTATCGTCTGATCATTGCCTGCCGTTTTAAAGCAAATCATCGTCATTGCCTCAAGTATTGATGGATTCACTTTTCCCGGCATTATTGAAGAGCCGGCATGAATCTTCGGTAGAAGCAATTCACTATACCCGGTTTGTGGACCGGAAGCGAGCAGGCGTAAATCATTCATCATTTTAATCAAATCAAGCCCAAGCATCTTGATGATACTGGAAACAGTACTCAGGTCATGAGAAGAACTGGTTGCTTCGAAGTAGTTTTGTGGTCGAGAAAATTTTTCTCGACTTATTTCATTAATTTTTTTAATAATCAGTTTACGTAATTTCTCATCAATATGTTCCTGTGTACCAATCGCAGTGGCACCCAGCTGAAGCTCTCTACACAGTTCTCGAGCAGCTTTAACAGCTTGAATATTTTTCCTGACTGTCGTGTTAAAAGCGGAAAATTCGTCACCAATAGTCATTGGCAAGGCGTCCTGGAGATGGGTTCTTCCTACTTTCCGCATATCCGCTCCTTTTTGCTCAAATGCATCAAGAAGATTTTCCAGTGCTTCAAGTTCATTGAGGAGATGCGTGAGTTGCTGGAAGGTAGTGATCTTCGCTACTGCCGGGAAGGTATCGTTTGTTGACTGGGACATATTCAGTTCATCGTTTGGATGAATTTTGATTGTTGAACCACTGGCCATTTCGGCGAATGTTGCAATAACTTCATTAATCATCATATTGGTCACCGTACCACCACCACTTTGTATTATGCCGACAGGAAAATGCAGCATAAACTCTGAGGAATGTTTTGCACGCAGAGTGTTGCATGCATTGTGAATGAGGTTGTACTTGTCTTCTTTTAGCTTTCCTGCTTGATGATTTACGCACGCATATGCTTTCTTTACATCAATATACACACGCAGGAATAACTCGGGAACTGCCTGGGCGTGGAGTTCACTGTAGTGTGAGTTGGCTTGTTGAGTTGTAGAGACTTTTTGTTGAGTTGGTGAACGTTTCATAGGTGTTGAAGTCTTCAAATTATGATTATTCTGGTTGTCGGTTTCCGATTTTTTAATAAAGTGTTTGATTTTTGAACTCGCTATTATTTTTTTAATGAATGCATCTCCCTGGGATGACGTGCAAGAGCCGGTACGTTTGCTTTTTGTTGGTGATGCTTTAGGTGTTACTTCTGTTGGTACTAATTGATCTGCTGGTTCTGATTGAACAGATTGAGGGACAGGTGGAGATGTAGCATCCTCTTCCGGTGAAGTATACGCAGTTTCATCGGGCTGTGTGGAAGGTTGCTTAACCTGCTGCTTTTTGGGGATATTGGGCTTCTTATCTGCCTTTTTCTTTTTTTTTGTACTATCCTTGTCTTTTTGCTGCGTATCTTTGTGTTCAGACTGACTTTTCTGCTCTTCTTTTCCTTCAACTATCTGAGGAAATGACATGCCAGGCATGAGATTGATTGTAATTTCATTTTCTTCCTTCTGCATAGTATGACTACTGAAAAAAATTGTATACCAGCATATACCTTTTTGAACCTGCAGACAATGGAGATATTGCCAGTATGTTCAGTAATTGATTTTGCGAAAATTAATGCTATAATCTATAGGATATGCCACACTCTCACAAGGAACCGGAATTGCATTTAAGCACAAAGCCACGCGAAAGCAGAACTCCCGTATGGATTACGGTTGGAGCCGGGTGTCTGCTTTTACTTCTCTGTTCGTGTAGTATTACTGTTGGTCTTGTGTTTGCTCTGGGAATTACTGCCAATCCAGAAGAAAATGGAAATACCCCACCAACACACCAGGAAGATACAATTGAAAATGATGATCCTGTTCAGGAAGATATATTCGATGAAGACGAAGATACCAATGAAGTTTAAGGTTACAACTTCATGGATCTCAGATAATTTTTAAAATCTTCGCCTATCTCAGGGTGTCGTAGTGCCATCTCAGTGACAGTTCTCATATATTCAAGTTTATTTCCCGTATCGAAATAATGATCGTATTCCAGTACTACAGCGTAGACCGGTTTTGTCGAAGCCAGTGTGTTTATCGCTTCAGGGAGATAATATTCACCCCCTTTGCCTGGTTGCTGGGCTTTCAGGACTGGAAAGATATCGGGAGTAAGGATATACCCTGATGGTATTGCGAGATTAGAAGGTCTGGTAACAGGTCCGGGTTTTTCTATCAGCCGGTCGACCCGCCAGACACCTTTGCTTATCTCCTTGCCATCTACGTAGGCGTATCTTTTCGTATCTTCTTCTTTCTCCGTCATAAAACCGCAGAGTATAGTGGCGTTGTACTCTTCAAACGCATCGAGCGCCTGTTGTGTTCTCGGCTTCTTTGAGAGAAAAAATTCATCTCCCCATAGTACAAGAAAAGGCTCATTCTGTACTAAATGCTTCGCGCACTTAATCGGGGTAGCGTTCCCATAGGGACCTTTTTGTCGTATATAAATAAAATTTGCCATGTCCGCGATATCACGTACTTCACTTTTCAGATGCTCCTTCCCCCATTCTTCGAGACGTTTCTCGAGTTCATAAGGATAGTCGAAGTGGTCCTCAATAGAACGTTTATGCCACCCGGTTACTACAAT
>JBMCLJ010000058.1:0-9450 GCA_048615375.1 Candidatus Dojkabacteria bacterium
ACGATCCAAACAAACCAAAATGTCAATTTCCTTGTTCGCGGTGTATACAGGGTATGGTGAAAATGTGATACTAACAGAATTGTGACCACCCCGGATCAGTGAAGGGTACTCATCATACATAAATACTCCATATTTTGAACGTGCCAGGGCTCTGGCAATGATATGCCCCGCTGTTTTAACCCCTTCACCTGCTGCGCCACCGATGCATATGGTTTTACATAACGAAGCTGATTGTTTCCGGGGAGATTTTCGTAAACCCATGTGCTAGGTTAGTAAATCCGCGCGTATTTAGCAATACATGTACGCAACTGTCAATAAGGATCTGGTTAACAGGGTATTCGCCTCAGCAGGACAACACTATCTCATCTGATACCATAATCTTGCAATAGATATACTCATCATAGTTGCATAGTTCATAGCTTTCGCATATAATCAAAACTATGAATGAGCTGGAAAAAGAAACCCCTTCCATACTCCATAAAAATAATTTAATTAATTATATATTAATCGGTGCAATAGCAGCTCTATCGCTATACTATTTTTCAACTCAAGGATTGTTTTCAAGTATTAACTCACAAAGTAAAAACGATCGGGAAGCTCAAATAGATACGGGTTCGACGCGAACTGTATTCGTAAACATTGAAGGAGCGGTAAAAAACCCTGGCGTCTATGAACTCGAAGAAGGATCACGAATTAACGACGTCGTTAGCCGGGCTGGAGGCTTTAGCACCGAGGCAGATATACGGTCCACCGCACAAAGCATCAATAAGGCACAGCTGCTAACAGATGGTCTAAAAATTTACATACCATCGATTTCCGAAGGCAGCACACAAGACCAGGGTATGCAAACCAGTACAAACTCACCTCCCCAGACTTTAATAAGCATCAATACCGGGACACAAAAAGAACTTGAATCACTACCAGGCGTTGGTCCCGTTACTGCAGGAAAAATCATATCTGGCAGACCATATATGGACATTGCCAGCTTAATCGATAACAATATTATAAGTGAATCCAGGTTTAAAAAAATTCAGGACTTGATCTCCCTCTAATATTATATTTCTGATAATACTACCATCATTCTCCCATCTGGCTACATATACGAATATTTGAGTATGTCAAACGCTTTATATTTTAAGAACTGTTATCTGCTAACTCCTTCATGCATGCTTATTCTAATGGGCATAGGAATAATTATTAATCAAATAAACAACATCGTTCCCGAAATTCTACTTCCTGGAACATATTTACTCGTACTCGCGCTCACAAAACTACCAGGGTATAAAAAAATCCTCCTTGGAGTCCTCTCATTAATCATATTTTGGATCGGTTCATTTTACGCATCCACCGGGAATTTGCTCTCTCACTCTTCAACAGAGACAACCAGCCTCTCAGGAATAGTACGTAACGTTAGCAAATCCAACATCGAACTTGTGTTCGCGAAACTTGGCTCACAATTGCCGACCCACAGAGTATTTGTCAAACAAACTCCTACTCTGCCAACACCTCCTAAATACACTTCTATAACTGTCCATGGAAAGTTTTCTATCCAGAGATATTATACTCACAACGTTTTACTCACACTTGAAAATGTGCTCGAGGTCACTATTGGAAATCAATCATTAAGTCGCATAATCGAATTCAGTTCAAATCAGATAAGCGACACTTCACAAAAGTACCTGGGGACTAACAGTGGTGTTGCAAAAGCTATGGTATTTGGAATCCGTGATGAACTTGACATTGAAACCCAGAATTCATTCAGACGACTTGGCTTAAGCCATGTACTTGTTGCAAGTGGAGCTAATATCATCCTCATACTTTCGCTTATTGAAAAAGTCTGCTGTGGTCTCCGTGGGAAGTACCGTCGCATTGTAGAATTCCTGCTTGTCACTTCCTACATATTGCTTGTAGGGCTGGAAGGCTCTATCACACGTGCATTTTTCTTCTTTTGCATTAATTTTTTATCCAGATTTATAGGCAGAGATATCGGCTATATACAGAAGATTCTCGTTACCATTTGCCTCACCGGATTTATATTTCCCTCGTTTATTACCAGTTTAAGTTTTTTACTTTCTCTGACTGCAACTGTAGCTATCGCTTTTGGTACAACTATAACTAAATCTTTACATCTTCATTCACGTTTACTGGAAACCTGTATTATTAATTCCACGATAATCATCCTGGTAAATGTTCTTATTGCTCACTACTTCAAGACATTTAATATAAGCGGATTTGTGACTAATATGTTACTACTCCCCCTCGTTGAGGCGATAGTACTGTACGGATTTAGTTTCCTGGTTATTTTCATGTTTATATCTGGTATCCCAGGAATTGAACCACTGGGGCATATTCTTGCTATTCCGCTGAAATATGGAATTGCGTTATTCGATGCAATGATACGCTGGTTTGAAGCACTTTTTGGCTATCATACTTCTATCAGGCTGGAAATATCACTCTTTCAACTGGTAGTAATCTACATATGTACTGGAATATGCTGGATACTTATGGATCGCAGACTATATAAAAGAAAACTTACCACAGTAAATCAGTAGCAAAATCGATATAAATATCAGAAAAAATACTTTTTTCCTGGTGGTTAATTTCGTACTCAGAGTTACCATCAGTATTCACAAGCAAGTACCCGACCATTTTCATGCTTTCGCTTTTGGAAACTTCTTCATTATTAAGGTACACCACACTTTTAGTCTTAACTTCAAGAGAATTATCTACCTTCACAACGCTTAGTCCATACCCTTCAAAATACGCTTTTATAAAATCTCCCCATGTACGAATTCCGGTACTGTTCTTTATATGTATACGAAGTTGCTCCTTCTTAACTTCACTAAAAGAAAAATAGTCACGTGGATTACCAAAAGACGTGATCCTGGAGACTCTGTCCTGAGTTCCGCTGACATATGTTGCAATCACTGCATGCCATACTTCCTCACACACATTGGTTTCCATGGGAAAGGCAGGCTCATCAATATAAGCTAATGATTGTTGTATCAGAGAAAGTTCGTAATAGTCCATATAATTACTAAACCGGAAGTCGTTATGAGAAAAAAGTATAAAATCCACTTTAATCTGGAGCTCAGCTCTAACTTTTTCCAGTATAGATGTATACATCTTGCTCCTGGTTAAAAATACTCGTTTTGCAGAAATGAATTCAGCCAGCGTTCCTTTTGTATTTCCTCCATCCAGAGTAAACTGAATATTTTGCACGTCAATTTCTATCCGCTTATTTTCAGTAGCTATCACCAACGTTGAAGCTACAAGTGTATCATTATTCATGATTAAATCTATGAATGCAACCATTGGCAGTTCAGCAACTTCGAAGTCCAGGCATTTCTCTTCATAACGGATCATTTCAGCAAGCCTGGCACTATTACTGCTTATTCTGCTAATTCCGTTATAGCTCGCTACAACAGTACTTAGGATGACAACTAGCAACGCTGCTCTGAAGCCCACTTTTTTAATTTTCGCGAACCTGCCAGTACTCTTACCGGATGATAACGAGTTGGCGGTTTTGAGTTTTCTTCCGCTATCACGATATGGGTTACTCTTTGACGACTTGGCAGATACTCTTTTATTTTGCCACTTCTTTTTCATTTCATTAATTCATTAAATGTATCAGGCACTTTACACATAATCTCATACTTTTTATTGTTATAGTTTTTAAATGATAACTTCTGAGCGTGTAAGTATAAACGTTTTGGAATATGCGAATTGTTCTCAACAGTAGCAAGTCGTGTACGTTGCTTTTCTGAAAGATACAAATGATCTCCAACAATTGGAAACTGGAGTGATTTTTGATGAACTCTGATTTGATGCGTTCTCCCCGTAAGTGGATATACTGAAGCTAAAATAAATCTTCCTGTACCCATTAATTCTTTAATGGTAATAATCTGAAAGCGTGTTTTTGAAAATCGGGCGTATCCAGGCATACCCTCACCTTCATACAAACGAAACTGCTTTCTATGGGAAGTACTGCGAGCAAGATAACCTTCAAAGTCGAATTTCTCCCCTTCTCTATAGCGGAACCGGGCATCTTCGTTAAACCCTATTGAGCAATAAGCTTTGTTTACTTTCCGCTCAGCGAATTGCCTGGATAACCACCATAAAGCCTTGGGTGTTTTTGCAACAACAATAACCCCAGACGTTTCTTTATCGAGACGATGAACTATACCTGGTCGTGTCATATCACTCCCAGGCAACCTTGTACTGTATCTTCCAAGAAGTTTATTTACGAGTGTACCCTGCTCTCCACTCCGGGTAGGATGAACTGCGACTCCGCATGGTTTATTGATAAAAAGGTAATCACTATCCTCAAAAAGAATTTCAATATCAAATTCCTCTGCAAGTACATTTGTATGAGGTGCAAGGTATGCATCCAGCGCGTCATCAGAAATGATAATCTCATCATCTGATTTAACCTTGTAGCCTGCTTTAAAGCATAATTCTCCGTTCACAATCACCTGATTTGCTTCAATTACCTGCTTCAATGCTGAGCGGGATAGTTCCGGGATTGCAATACTGAGAAAAAGATCCAGTCGCTTTCCTTCTTCTGATCGGTACTTTTCCGTAACCTTAATCTTCATTATGTATAATGGTAATGGAGGAAGCTCATTGGCTCTCTACTCACCTTTTCTTTTTCTTCTTACGTTTATTCTTTTGCTTCTTTTTCTTTTTGTGTCCAGTTTGATCCTGATATTCATGAGCTCTGTGCTCTTCTCTGTTTCTGTCGTTCTCTTCCTGCGATGTACGTTCCTCTTGCTTTGGCTCATCGACAGGCTCCGGAGCAGTAGTTTCTTCTTCAGTTGGTTGCTCTGCTACTTCTTTTGCTTCTATCTCCTCGTCAGATGAAGTCAGGGAAGGTGATTCTTTTTCCGGTTTGGCAGCATCACTTTCTTTATTCTTTTTATACTTTTCTTCTAATGGAGCCTTATCCTTCGTATCAGTTTCATCAGCCTTGCTGACTACCCTGCGTAAACTCTTTGTTCCCGTTGTACCTGAGCCTCCTTGAGTATCCTGAGTATCGGATCTGTCCTGTGTATCAGCTTGAGTATCTTTTTTGTCTGTTTCTTTTTCACTTGGGCGTTTTGTTTTTGCTGATTGCACTTTATCAACCACTTTGTCTTTAACAGAAGATAGTGAGCTTAATGCAGAGCGGGTAACCTGGGAAATACTTGAATCTGAAGAGGGATCAGCACTTGTAGATCTTTTCTCCGATTTTGGCATATCCCTTTGTTGAAGGAGCCTTTTGTATCTGTCTTTAAAGTCGTATCCACAACCATGACAGAATCTGTCATCATAATCGGTCAACGCACCACATGCTGTACAGACAAATCGATTCTGGTGACCGCAGTTTGTGCAGTATTTCTGCCCCTTGAGTACATACGAACCACACCGCATGCAATCAACAACGGTAGCTGCCTGCTGGTAGTAAAATTTATGCTCAATACGTATAAAATCAACTTCTTCAGGGGTGTATTTCGGGCGGACAATGAGATAAAGAATCAG
The DNA here is from genome assembly GCA_048615375.1 of Candidatus Dojkabacteria bacterium. Taxonomy (GTDB): domain Bacteria; phylum Patescibacteriota; class Dojkabacteria; order JAOAGR01; family JAOAGR01; genus JBMCLJ01. The sequence goes on from JBMCLJ010000058.1 coordinate 5,521, forward strand.
CCCAACCGGTCCAAGGACTACGCCAAAGACCAGGATAATTGCTTTAATATACATATTTGAACGGTATCGCCTGTTCGCGTCAAAGAAAACTTTCAACCCGCAATATACCCAGAGTAGAATTGTAATGATTTTAATAACATTAAGGAGAATATTTGTAATTTCACCATTGGTGACTGCGGAGATAAAATCCTCGACAAAGTTTCCAAGGATTTCAGTGAAGTTTTCGTTATCCATAGCTTATACTGTTTTGTGTTGGTTGGTATATAAAAAAATCAGGCATTCGCACGTTCGGAATACTCACCTGTTTCTGTACTTACTTTAACAATATCTCCATTTTTTACAAACATAGGGACTTGTATCTGTAAACCTGTCTCAAGCTGTGCCATTTTCATAGGGTTATTCGACGTATCGCCCTTAACAGCCGGCTCAGTATACTCGACTTTCAAGTTCACAGACTTGGGAAGTTCAGCAGAAATAGGAATTTCATCCAAATACATCAATACTACCTTACCGCCTTCAATAATATATTTCTTTACATCTTCAACATTTTCAGCTGCAATAGTGTATTGCTCAAAAGATTCATTATCCATGAAATATCCATTATCCTCATCAGCGTACAGGTATTGCGCAGATTTCCGTTCGACGCTTGCTTCCTCAAATTTCTGGTTGAGATTAAATCCTTTTTCGACAATTGCCTGGTTAATAATATCTTTTGCTTTAATCTTAACCGTACCGGCTCCACGCCCGGTTTTATTAAATTCATACTTTAAAACAATCCACGTCTTGCCTTCATTTTTGAACACGACGCCTTTCCTGAGTTCTGTAGCGCTTAACATGATATGACTATGTAAGTTTACTTCTTTGCGTGCTGGAATGCAATAAAGAACCATCCGTCGCTATTCACCCGGCGAAGTAGTAGTAATCAATTGTAAAAACCAGGAATCACACGTCCAAAGTTCCAGGCTGAAAAAACTACCCAAGCGCAAACCTTATCTAAAAGCCTGTGAGGAGCGCTGGATGGTGCCGGAGGAGGGACTTGAACCCTCACTCCTTTAAAGGGAATCGGATTTTGAGTCCGACGCGTCTACCAGTTCCGCCACCCCGGCATTGTTTAACGTGAGTGTATTAAACATGGAGATATTACCAGTAAAATCTGATTTTTCCAAACGCGATCAATGCCAGGAACAATGATTATTGTTTCCTACAGGTGATTGATCCCTGATTGCAGTAGGCGTATATAATCGATATTCCGATCCACTTTCTTGAACACTAATATTCTGGGGTGATCGAAGATTTTGAAGGTTTCCTCGACATGGTCATCATTCAGTTGCAGGCCTAGAAACGATGGAGCACTTGAGAACTCACGTTCGAGTATATACCCTAAATCTCCAGAAAACAGCAACTCATAATAGCTCGATGTAAGGGGGTGATTTTCCGAACCCAGCGCCCAGCCATACACCCTTTTACTTGCAAGTATAATATAATCAGCTTGTGTGAGAGCATTGGAGAGCAGCTCGATCTTCCCTTCTGAATCTACAGTATACATATCAACCTCAATATAGTTAAAACGATTGACATGATTATTCCAGCCGACTGGCAACCGGTAATCATATCGTTCGACCAGCATAGTAGCTCCGTATGGCAACTCCTGGTACATCCACTCCGAAGCGACCACGCGGGTGCTTTTTCTGGTATAGATCGAAAAAAAAGCAATACCTGCAAACGCCTGGACAATAACGGATACACCCAGCAAAACCACAAACAGCAGGGGAATCAATATTCCTAAACGCAATTTCACGTTATTATTCCGTTCTGAACGCTTCCTGATAGCCTGCTCCTGTGAATTGTCCTGGAATTTTTGTCGAAAAAATACAACGCCAAGTTGTATTACCCAAACCGCCGCGATAATCAGTACGGGCACTAATGGCACGGTATACCGAATAAATTTCGCGTACCAGCTTCCAACATACAGTGAATACAATAAGCCAAAGGCAAGGATCGGAAGTAACTCCAGCTTGTCTGCTGTATAAACAGTATACACGATACCGATTACAATTCCTGTTAATCCAAGCACAACAGTAATAAGATTCACATACCATACCAACTGCTGTGCCTGGAACAGATAAGGTGTTGTTCCCTGGAATTGTGTAGTATAAAAAACAGTATTTGAACCATCAGTAATTCCCGACTCAAACTGCATTGTACGAAAGAACGTTTCATAATTAAGGAATGTGTAAGGAGATGAAATAAAAAAAATCAGAAAAGTAATAAACAGGTAGAATACTACGTATTTTATGACCACTGGATTTTTTTCCCGGATCAACACGAGCAACCAGGCAAGTAATGGCATGACCATGAAGGCTACCGCGGTAGTTTTTGAGCCGAGAGCGGCACCGCTTGCAACCGCCAGAAACATTGTAAGCCCTACACTCAAAGGTTCCTGGATAATGCGTATAGAAAAGTACGAAATCAGTAGAATAAAAAAGACAAGCGCACTCTCGGTAGTACCAAAGTGCGCGGACTGGATACCTCCAGTACTCATTGTCAGTAGTGATGCACCCGCCAGCGCGTACAGATTTGAACCAGTTATTCTTCGTACAACCAGGAATAGTACTGGAATTGCCGCAACTGAAAATACCAATGAAAGAAACCTCAGTATTTGGTTTACCTGGCCGGTCTTCGTTAACCAATCATCATTATGTGTAAAGAAGACACATATATTCGCAAGCAATCTCGCAAGATATATAGTGAAACCATTGTAGGCGTAAAATGCTGGATCAAACTTATGTTCAGCGCTGGCATGGATGACTGCTCTCGCGACATTTCCTTCATCCGGATGAAAGACCTGTCCCTCATCCCAGTTCAGGTTATAACCTCGTAGCAGCGCTCCAAAAAAAATCAATCCACTAAGAACAATATACCAGTACTGTGATATCATTCGAATCATATTTGTACCAGCTTGTATAGTTGCTTTAGCCATTATTACACTATTGTCAATGCTGCGCTCCCTGTTCCACATCAACATATTTTGCCTGCTCCGCGATGAAACGCATCTGAGCGATTCCGACCGCTCCATTCCTGTGTTTTGCGATAATGACTTCAGCCTTATCCTTCTCGCTCTCCTCCAGGTCACGGTTATACATCGCTTCTCTGTGGAGAAACATCACTACATCAGCATCCTGCTCGATAGAGCCTGATTCCCGGAGATCAGATAATTGAGGGCGACGATCGTTACGGGACTCAACCGATCGGTTTAACTGTGAGAGGGCTACTACGGGTACACGTAATTCACGGGCAAGGTTTTTCAGCCCCTGCGAAATCTCAGTGACTTCAAGAGCTCGACTTGAATCCTTACTGCGAGACGTACCGTGCAATAACTGCAGGTAGTCTATAAACACTGCGTCAACGCCAATCTCCAGATCCAGTTTGCGGCATTTTGACCTGATTTCCATAATATGCTGGCCAGGGATGTCGTCAATCAGAATGTCTGCATCATACAACTCGCCCATAGCTTCGGTGTACTGCTGATATTTGTTACCATCCAAAGTCCCCATGCGAACATCCATAAGGTTTAATCCGCTCTGCAGTGAAAGCATACGGTCTGCGAGCTGTTCTTTTCCCATTTCCAGTGAAAAAATAGCAATTTTTTTCTTAAGATTAATTGACATGTACCGTGCCAGCTCAAGCATGAATGATGTTTTACCAACAGAGGGACGAGCGGCGATAATAACTAAATCACCTTTATGGAAACCACCCAGAATATCGTTCAAACCACTAAAACCACTTCCTATACCTTTCAATGCCTCAGGGTCGTTCTGCTGTTCTTCAAGTCGTTGAGTTGCTTCCATGAGCACATCTTTAATATGGGAGAAACCTTTATTTTTGGATTGCTGGGAAATTGAGAAGATTCTCTTCTCTACTTCATCAACA
>JBMCLJ010000059.1:0-8788 GCA_048615375.1 Candidatus Dojkabacteria bacterium
TGGACTGATCCTGACAGTATTTCATTTTGTGCAAGAAAATCTGCATAATCCGGTGTACCGCAACTCAAATCTTGATCCTGTTGTAGAGAGGTTCCTGGGCTCCACGGTTTTGTACCAGTGAAGGCAGGATATTGAGTATGAATTATAGGCCAATACAAAACTCCATTACGACCAATACTTGCACCGGATTGAGTAAGAATTGCAGGATCTGGTAGTTGTCCCTGATCCACCCTTCCTTGTTGTGAGTGAGACCACGTATCTAAAAATGGGTTCATGGGATCTACACTCGAACTTTCAGCGTGAACGCTTCTGTTCAAAATATGGAATAAAGATCCACTAATTACTCCAGCACCCAATGCAAAGGGAAGTGTGACTCTTGCTACTCGGTTTGATAAATGTATTCTTTCAAGCCTATTCTCGAAGGTCATGAGTGAAAATGGAATTAGTAGCTAGTATATCACATTTATATAGAACTTTAGTATATACGGTTCAATTTCCCCTACTCTGCGATATAACAATCGCGCCGGGAACGAACGCGAAACCGGCACGCAAGTAGTATCCATGCTTGCTTCCGTTACCAGTATCCTCGAATGTATAAATGATAAAGCTCTCGTACACTAAATTCTGGTAATCATCCTTAAAACACACCGCGTTGTCGTAGTTTTTTAACCACCAGGAAGGACTGCGGAGAGATATGTCAGGTATCTTATCGCATTCAATGTGTAAAATATCCAGCGATTCACCGGCCTGGGCGGAGGTGTGATAGTTTGCATTTGTCTCGAGGATTTGTTCCAGGTTCGAGTATCGGTGAGTAAAACGGAGCCGGGTGTAATTTGTGTCGAGATTGTAGATAATATCTGTAGTGTTTGCCGGATTTAAGTCTTCCCGGTTATCGGGGGGGACCCAGCCCTTTGAACGCAGTTCAGACACGGTATCAGTAGACATGTCAGTATATTCTTTCGTTTCAGAAAGCATTTCACTAAGCCAGAAGCCAGCAACGCTCATGCCAACAATTATTAGCGCACCAATGATTATAAATATACTTTGTTTACGTTTCATTACAGTATTATGATGCCAGGGGGACATGAAGCGTTATTATCATCAATTTTAGATACCAATGTGACAAAAGTACATGTTATTTCTTCCCCTGTTTCGATTTGATACCGTTACCTTAAGTGATAATATATTTTATGCAAGGGCTGTTTTTTCATAAATGTCCTCCGATAATTATCCCGGAAAGTGTAAAGAATCGGTGGCAAGGCAAGTACGCTTTGAATGTAAAGCAAGTGGAGATGTATATTTATTACATCAATTACATTTGGTTTAAGTAGATATAATCGGTCTTAATGAATAGTTCACCACATTCAACATTCGGTTAAAAGCTCTGGATTACGTTTTCTCAGCTCACTGATAAAACCATCAAGATCACCTGAAACCCGCGTTAACTCTTGCTTTATAATACCAACGAGTGCATAAAATGTAACTCTTCCGTTGTGAGTCGTACATTCTTGTAACTCATCATCATGAGTAATTACTAAACCATAATAGTTCGACTTCGCTCCATCAGGGTCTGCAAAGTCAATAGGTTCTCCATTATCCATATAGTCTGGACAACTAAACCTGCGACCGGTTTCAAATACGTACTTCCCCCAGGTTTGCAATAATTTTGTTGGCCACAAAGGGGGTGGTTCTTCCATTCTAGTACACGCAAGTCTCAAGTTTAATTCAAACCCAAAGCCGCTCATTTCTTTATCAGGAGATTCCTTTTCATAAGGTTCAGAAAATCCAATAGTAATATAATGCCAGTAACCATTTTTGTTCTTATAAATCCAAATTGAGTCCAAAGGATCATCTCCACCCTCTCTCCATGTTCGCAATGGGGCGTGAACTACTGGTTCATGATGCGGGTACATATTAGAGTAAATATTCACAAGTTGTTGTTTCGCTGTTTTTCCTTTAATCATATATGAAGCAAAAGTACTAAATAATTGTAAAAATCAAAATTTTCTTTGAGAAATCGTCTTATACTCTGGTCTGCACAAGCTCTATCCATTCATTCCTTCGTGGTACTACAAATTTTTCAATCGTGCCATTGTGGAGCTCGATGTATAGACCATTCGGGATAATTCCCAGTGTGTTTCTTGTGCCAAATGATTTTATGTCACTGTAGGGTATTGAAAGAATGTGATTCTGAACATTAAGTATATGCGACTTGGACACAACCCTTTGATTTGTCGCGTACAGTCTGCCTCCCACTGACTCTATACCTTTGAAGTGATTTGCACGGGTGTCTTTAAGTAGTGTTTCATCTGGTTGGAGTTCGATAGTCATGATATTGTTTTAGTATGTTGAAGTATACTAAAAATTAAAATAGATGGGAAAAGAAGAATAATCAATCACTCCACTATATGTATTACGAATACATTTAGAACACATTGTATATACATTACGCCTATAATCATACACTGCTAAATTGCTTGTGCGTAATAGATTTTTTTGATATGCTACATGGTATGCAATCATCACCACAGGAACAAGTCACTCAATATACCGAAGAGATAAGTAAACATCCTGATAACCATGAAGCTTATTTCTATCGCGGATCGGCGTACTTGAGTCTTGGTGAGTATGAGCTTGCACTTCACGATTTAACTAAATCTATTGAGTTAAAATCAAACTTAGCTGAGAAGTATTTCAAACGTGGGTTAGTATATTACCATCTTGAAGAGTTTGAGAATGCGATAGATGATTTTAGTACATCACTACAACACAAGGATGGAGCATTTGCGTCTCTCAATAATAGAGCATTAGCGTATCTCAATAGAGGTTCCTCATACATGGCGATAGGTAAAACAGATGAGGCATTCGCAGATTTTAACAAAACAATAGAGCTTAATCCTGACGAACAACTGGCGTGGTACAACCGGGGGGGAATGTTACTTGAACAAGAGAAATATAAAGATGCTATTGCAGATTTTACAAGATCGATTGAGTTACTTCCAAAGGAAGAAAAGTATCATAATCGAGCTATATGTTTAGATGCTTTAGGAAAGTGTCAGGAGGCTATAGAAGACTTCACCGCTGCAATAGACACTAACCCGCAATACGTGGAGTCGTACTATAGTAGAGGACTCGTGTATACAGATCTAAAAGAATTTGAAAAAGCAGTTGAAGACTTTTCTTCTGCTCTAGAGATTAATCCTGATTTTACTGCAGCAAAATACCAGAGAGGACGTGTCTATCTATTAGAACTCGAAAAGCCTGAAGAAGCTGAGCGAGACCTTTTGCAGGTAGTTGAAGTAGAACCTGAAGACGTTTACTCGCATTTTTACCTGAGTGTTATCAGCTATGGGAATGAGAGATATGAGGAAACTATAAAAAAATTGACATATGTGCTTTCCCTTGACTCAGAGTTTAAGCAAGCGTACTTTTTCCGTGGAAAGGCGTATTACCATATTGAGGAATATGAAAAAGCAATTGAAGATCTTACCGTAATCATCGATGAGAGACCTGACATGGTCGAGATGCTCTACTATCGTGGCTTGTCGTACTTTCACCTTGAGAATTATGAAAATGCACTCAAAGACATGAATAATGTCATTGCCACTACTCAAGGCTTCAGCAGAAGTTACCTGGCGCGAGGTGCTTGTTATGCAGAGTTTGGAGAAATTGACAAAGCTATTCAAGACTTCTCAAAAGCCCTTGAGCTTGAACCGGGTTTAGAGATTGCAAAAGAAGAGTTAGCAAGGTTGAAAAAAAAGTAAGGTATTCAGGTTTTCACTACATCACTCAAAAGTATATAGCTGTGATATAATAACAGCCATAGGAATATGTAATATTTGAGGTTAAATGGAGGGATTACCTGTAACAACAGCATTAATTCGTCCTGAGGGCGGTTGTGATGTTATCCCTCCTGGAGGGGGAATATTGGTGAGGATAGCTTTATTGTCAGAAGTAGATCTCAATGAAGCTATATTCGGTCCAACATCAAAGACTCAGCACTCCTACTGGGATCCGATGTCACAATTCGTAAACAGTCATGACTATCGTGTACTTGTATTTCAGCACCTTTTAGATCCTGGTCAAGATTGGAAAAAGAATACAGCAATACAAGTAGGGCCAACATTTCACGGTAGTGGAATGCCGATTAAACTTATGTTTAACACTCTACTTGCAGTTGGGATTCTACCTGATTCGTATATCCGAGAACAGTTACTAGGGAGAAATATATATAATGTGCTGGAATTCATTCACCGAGGGTGGGATGATTGGACGAGAAATCCTTCCATTTACTGGGAAACAATGGAATGGTGGCATGGTTCGGAAGGTTCCGATATTTTAAGTGCAAACGTACAGGGAAGCTTAGGAAGTTTGGGAGGTATAACACCAGTTTGAGAAAGAAGGAATCATCTGAAACCAGTCATAAACACATTTGCAGATCTTTGGATTTGTGAACCTACTAATAGACATTTGGAAGTAGGAATGCATAATCCACAAAAATTTATTGAATACTTGCTTAAACTTATGGTTTTCGAAACGCTTGACCCAGATCAGGAAAGTGTTGAATATCGCCCTTTTATTGAACCACCACTCACGAGTCGTATACCAGCTTGCAGAGAAGACGTTCAACCTCAGCCTCGGATCTCTAAGATTTTGAATACTTTACGTCTTGTCAAGGCTATTAAAAGTTCAACTTAAGTGTTTAGGGGAGATGTTAGTAATTGTTAATGTTTTGTTCTTAGTGTACTATATACGTATGATTCCTTCTAAATCACCTCTATACGATATTCTCTCCTGGGAGGATATTTATGTGTTATGTCAGGACATTGTCAGGAAGGTTCAGGTGTCAGGATATAATTACGACGCTATTCTGGCGGTCGCGAGAGGGGGATTTGTTCCTGCGTGCATTGTCGCGAACCAGCTTGGTATACGTAATGTGTTTTCTGTGTCTCTTCGTCGTACTGATTCTGACAGACAGGAGGCGGAGCTTATTACTCCTGAGGTGGTTGGATTGCAACCTGATATTTTACGCGATAAAGATCGGATACTCGTTGTGGATGATATTGTCGATAAGGGCGGAATCAGTAAGATGCATTGTTACACTTCTTCAAGAGCATGGGATAGAAAAGTACGATATCGCTGCACTCGTCATCCGCCCTGAGCTGACACTCCCATTTCCTATCGAGTATATTGGCACAGCACTTGCCAACTGGGTCGTATTTCCCTGGGAAAAAATGCACGAGGAAATATGAGAAAGTGTATCCATGTGATACTGACTATCCGTAAGATATAAATACTGTGGAAACGGGAAATATTGAGTCTTTTTTAAGAGATGTGAGGTATTGCAGGTTATTAAAAAGTTTTTTTTATCCGATAAGCGTTTCACATTTACCCCATGTATTACCTGCCTCAATAACTAATCTTTTCAATAATCCTGTATCAGCTTTAACGAATGAAACAAATATAATTAACCTCCTTACGCTTAACTACCGGAATGAAAGATATTATACAAGAAGCGCTCAAACCTTGACTCAGCTTCCATCCATCATACAACAGAGTCATCAGTATCCTCTAGCTGTGCTATATCAACAAAACCCTCAATTACCTGCTGTTCCTGAAACCGATGAGCTAATGATCATGCAGGAGATGTGCGCATCTTTTCATATACCATTAGTGATGAGAGCGAGTACAGTGGGCAATATAGCTTGTTTGCGCACAGCATCTACGCAGAATATGGTGAGGGTGCCGAACGCAGATGAGCGAATAACTATGCGGGAAAGATGGGATGTTGCCCGTTCATCTCAAAATCCCTTCCCTGAAATACAAGATCACATGAAAGCATTAGGCATTGGAATGTATTTTTTGTAATAAATAATACACTACAGGGACAAAAATTTCTGTCCCTGATAATGTAGTAAAAAAGTTAGCTTATGTAGCAGTCCAGCCTCCATCAACACAGATCACCTGACCATTGGTATAGCTCGCAGCGTCTGACGCGAGATAAATCAAGGCTCCATCAAGCTCGCCTTCTTTACCCCATCGATCCATTGGACATCGTGCTTTCAGATAAGCCTCAAATGGCTCATTGCCTTCGATAGGCTGGGTCATTTCTGATTCGAAAAATCCTGGGCCGATAGCATTTACAGTAATTCCTTTTATCCCCCATTCTCCCGCGAGTGCACGAGTAAGGTTCACTACCCCTCCTTTCGCCGCGTGGTAAGCAGAAGCTGGGATAAATTCATTACCAAGAACCCCAAACATTGAGGCGATGTTAACTATCCTGCCGTAGCCACGTTCTACCATGTGCTTTCCGACATGTTTTGAAAACATCATGACTGCTCGCAGGTCAGTGTTAACAACGTTATCCCACTCATCTTCTGGGAGCTCTTCAGCTTTGCTCATGCCAGCAACACCTGCATTATTAACCAGGATGTCGATCTGACCGAATTTCTCAAGAGTTTTTGTAACGACATTAACGATGTCGTCAGTGTTATTAACATCGCATTGAATTGCGAGGCATGAAGCTCCGAGTGCTTCTATTTCTGACTGGGTGCTCTCAAGCTTTTCCTGTCTGCGGGCGCAGATCACGACATTTGCGCCAAATCTCGCGAGCGCTTTGGCAAATTGGACGCCAAGACCACTGGATGCACCGGTAACTATTGCTGTTTTACCCTGGAGGTTGAAAATATCTGACATATGTAGTTTATTTTAGATAAACACTCCATTGTGAGGAATTCCTGCAGAAATGTAAAGGGCATCACTTTACCTCAATAATAAAAGGATCTCCGTATCCCTCTTCTGGTTGCTGCAATGTAATTGCATTCCTTGATTGACCTTCACCCGCATAGCTACTCCGTAACCCTGATCGTGCAAGGTATTCTTCGTGAGGAAGTTGTTTGATATTTGGTATCCAGCGTTTATAAGAGATTCTATATCTACCTTTTACAGTAGTTGCCGGGAGATTTAGTAACCCATTCTCGACATACTGATCTTTCATAAAATATTCAATCGAATCAGTAGGTTTTCCTTGCTCGTTTAATGGCTCTACTTGTACTGTTGTGTAGCCTGAGTAAGGAGTTTCTTTTCCAGTAACAGTTGACATATACGACAGCCTGGTAGTATATGCCTGTCCTGCTTTAACTTCGGATACAGCTGTAGCCTTTAATTTTTCTCCGAGATACGCTTTGTGTAAAACAGTTCTCGATGTCAAATCTGACTCATTTATTCTTTCACTCTGGCAATTCGGGTCGATAGAAGCGTCGCAATTACCCCAGTGTACAGGTTTACCTTTGCCTGCCTCTTCTTTGATTTGAGTGATATCTATCTGTACCACACCGGTATTTTCCGCGAGATAGTAATCTTCACGCAGCGCTCCTTCCATAAACCTGATGCGAATTGCAGGTCCCGAGTATGCTGGCGTGTCTACATCAAGAACACTATAATCTACATGCCACGCGTGTGGCCAAATGCGATCGTGTGGAACATTTGGAATTGTATGTTCTTTGCAGAAATCTTCTTCATTCGTATGTACATAGAGATCTTCGTCTTCCCAGGAATTTGTTTTTTCCCAGCGAGTATCCAATTGTCGGGGGCTCAGAAGATACACAGGGTACTGGTCAAATACTTTTGAAGTAAAAAGTATATTGGATGCTGCAATATTCCCCCGTGGCCCAGGATCCGGTGCTGCAGGCTTGTTGAACGCGTTAAGGTCAGCAAACCCTTTTGAGTGATAGGTTTTATATCCTCTTGCCCATAGATATTCATGTTCCCATTTACCACGCTTTTCGAATGGTACGACAAACCATCTCATAACATAGTCACCCCCTGGTCCCCAGTAAGCAGCACGATGTTCTTTGGTGTATCTCCATGGTGTGGTAAGTGTACCGCATACTTCTTCCGGAGCTTCAACTTCTACTTTCGCGAGAGCTTTTTTACCGGTTTCCAGATAGTTCGTAGTTTCGTATATCCAATAATTTCCTGGAGTATTCATCCAGAAGTTTGTCATATCATACGGGGGCATGGTAATGGTTATAGGGTTGCTCCATTCCCAGTCGCTTAAACCTGTGGGTCTAAATACCGCTTCATATTTTCCGAGCCGAACATCTTTTAGTAAGTTCCCGTCTACAATTACTTTACCCTCTACAGCTTTCATCCATTTCCCCTCTGAAATGTTACAATTTCCGGAATCCGCGTACTCACAAAGATTCAATTTTACATCAAGTTCGCCAGAGTAATTCTCTGGCTCATCAATAAATAGTGTATACCCTTCGCCTTGTCTTACAACATCAGGAGTTACACGAACAGTTAATTTTTTAACATTACTTGTGATATCAGTCGATGCAGAACTTCTCGTGTCTGTGTTTGTCCTGGTATTAATTATAACTGTTGTGGCAACAATACTTATCACAAGAACGATGAAAATAGCAAGCAGAATAAACTTTTTAGAAGAAAAAGGAGGTAGTTTCACTATAAAATATAGAAAATTCTGAAATGTGTTGCAAGTATTGGTATAATTATCTTCATGGCTACACTCTACTCGATAGATTTCGCCCGTGCAGCTCCGTTTACCAGGAAGTACCTGGCAACCAGACATCGGGAGAAAGTCAAAACGGTATTTCAATCAAACCCCGGTAAGATAGTTGAACTTCTCATCCCGAGTGTTATGAGTTTGCTTGGCGTCATATTTTTTAGCTGGAATTTATTGCAGATAGTAGTAGTGTTTTATATCGATTTTCTTCTTCATTCCATTTTTTTAGTATTGAAAATATTTCTGAATAAAAACGCCGCG
>JBMCLJ010000060.1:0-8661 GCA_048615375.1 Candidatus Dojkabacteria bacterium
GATTTCTCCGTCTTATTCTTCAATAATCGCTGGCTGGATAAATTCATCCGTTTCATCACGGTTATAGGCGTGCTCAATAGCTTCCAGAGCCGTGCGGAAACGGTTTCCTTCACCATGAACAAGCGCGCGATAGGATTTATCAATCCGTTCCCAGTTATTATCCCGATCCATCGCGTAGTACCTTCCGGCTATTGAAGCAATTCTTCCCAGACCGAGCTTACTCATAAAGTCTTCCAGTTCTTTAACATACTTCTTAGCACTTCTTGGCAACGTATCTCTTCCATCGGTAAACACATGCACATTAACTTTTTCGACACCAATTTTTTTTGCAAGAGATAGTAATCCATAAAAGTGTTCAAGATGTGAATGGACTCCACCATCACTTACAAGACCTTTTAAATGCAAAGTGCTTCTATGAGCTTTAACGTGCTCTATAGCTTCCAGTATAGCTTTGTTCTCGCCCAGGGCATCGTTCTTAATAGCTTTGTTAATTTTAACCAGATCTTGAAAAATTACCCTTCCCGCTCCTATTGTCATATGATTTACTTCTGAAGTTCCCATCTGTCCTTCTGGCAATCCCACAGTCTCCCCGGAACATTCCAGTAGCGCGTGAGGGTATGCTTTCCAAAGCCGATCAAAATGCGGAGTTTTTGCCTGGGCAATAGCGTTATGTTTACGTTCTTCACGATGTCCCCATCCATCCATGATGACGAGGACAACTTTCTGTTTTGACATGGCACATGATAACGGAAAGCGGGGGAAATTGGTAATGAGGGTTTAAAGATTGATTCATGGAATTTTATAGACAAAAGTCGTCAAAGGTGTATAATGGTATTTAAATAAGGCGTAGTAGCGCTTTATGAAACATTTGGTTGCTCAACGGGGAGAGAAAATCAAACCGCAAGGAATTTAAATTAGCTTCTCTGATACGAATACGATACGAAAGATGATTGACGATATGTATCGCGTACGTATCAAATATTGTTCATTATTAATAATCAATAGGGATATTGTTTGTTATGTATCATTGTTTTTTATTGATTAATTAATTTATTTCGTGGGATAGGACGCAAGATTTTGTGTCCCTACTATTTTCAATTGCCAATCAATTATTATCGTGTTTTTTCTATCTCTGCGACGGCAATTTGGTCTGCTTTTTCGTTGTATTCGTCGCCGTCGTGGCCTTTTACCCAGTGCCATTTTATGTGCAGTCCTTCAATTAAGGTATCTATCAGCTCCCATAATTCGCGGTTTTTTACGGCACCACTGGCTGAACGCCAGTTTTTGCGTTTCCAGTTTTGCATCCATTCGGTTATTCCCCGGATTATGTACTGGGAGTCGACGTAGTACTCAATGTGAAGAGATTGAAGGTTAGAGGCGTATCTTTTGCGGATATGCTGGAGGGAAGCGATGACAGCGCGCATTTCCATTTGGTTATTTGTTGTAACCTTTTGATGACCAGAGACTGTATGCTCTTTTCCCTTTTCATCCAGGATTATCGCGGCATACCCCCCAGGACCTGGATTCCCCGAACAAGCACCATCGGTATAAACAGTTAATTTCATGAGATGACTGTAGAGGATTGGAGTAACAAAATCAATTTGAAGCAGGTCTGTTCAGTGAAGTGACAAGTGGGGGGAAAATAATATTTGTTGTATCGTCCGGGGGGGTACCTCTTAAACCTTCCAAGTACCCACCTATAACTCTTCCAAACAACAACTGAGGATAAAAATTTACAGAGTATAAATTTTTAAGTGTTTGAGCTATTCCCAAAAAATCAGGAATGAGAACCATATTATTCTGTTGAGCAATAAAATGCATATGGCTATGCCAATCTACCCCATCAGAACCAACAATAAGCATCTGATTAGCCTTGAGAATAAATGATTGAGTACTGGGAGGGGCTTGAGTGTAAAATGTTGACAATCTTATTTTAGGATCATCTATATCATTATGCTGGCAAAAGGTTTGATAGTAAAACGATAATTGTGCAGGTAAACATCTGGTCAAAGCAGATAATAAGTTCGGGTTATCAACAAAGGAAGGATCTTTATTCTGCTGCCTTAATAATTCAGAATACCTATGAGGTAAAGTTACTAATTGAGTATAGCCTCTATTATGTTCAAACTGGATTGTTTTATCCTCATACAATGTAGGCTTAACAAAATCCGGTTCTCCTAATGAAATACGTAGTGCTTGCACATCACCCAGCCAGGACAGTATAACTCGCCGATTACCATTTTCATCGCCAGGAAGAACTATTCCTGCTAGTACAGCACACCCAGGAGGATGTATAAAATTCTTATGTTCTACAGTATTCGCAACCTGTATTCCTGTGTGTATAATTGCCATCGTCGGCGACATTTTATCTTGTAAAATCGCACGCATCACTTGATCAACCACAGATTTAGCAAAAGAAGCTACCCTACGTTCTTTTTGCTTCCAGGCATCAAGATATAAAGACGCTTCATGATAATTATCAATTCCTGACAATCCAATTCCATCTGCAATTGCAAAAACAACTGTTCCTTCGGGTAAATAGTTATTTGCTTCCACTATTTGTAAATTGAGCGCGTCTTCAGAATGAGTCTTCGGACTCTGCCCAATATCAGTAATAATAAGTGGCTGAAATACATCAAAGCTCATTAAAATAATTCAAGTTACAATTCGGATAATAGCATATTTTTAAAGATTGCAATGTGGTACGCACATGTAAGCACTATGTTCCTTTTCTCTCTCTCGCGGTATACATAGGTAAGGGACGTACTCTCAGTACATCCCGAAGGACTTTTATAAAGTAATTATAAAACGTCCCTGCAACTTACCATACTAACCATGGATAGTATGATAAGCTGTGTATATTTTTTAATTATGATAGATCTGAATAAAGAAAAAGAACTCCTTGATAAGGCCCAGGTCAGTGATCGAGGGTTTGAGGAGCTGTATACGTACTTCAGGGATGATGTGTATCGATACGCGTACTCTATTGTAGGCAACCGGGCTGACGCGGAAGATACTACCTCTCAGACATTTTTAGAATTCTTTAAGAAAATACATACTTTTGTATGAAAAACTGGCTGTTTACCACCGCGCGTAATATTGGCCTGAAGACTTTGCGAGGTCCAATGATTACTTCATTTGATGATTCTCAGGTACCTGACATAGTTGAAATCAGCTTTGTCGATGAGGTGATTGCAGAAGGTCTCTGGAATCCAATAATGTCAGGAATGTATTCCAATTACCATTAGTACTCACCGCGATTGCTCATACCAGACATTGTCAGGAATTTACGCCTTCAGATACTTTCAGCAACAAAACAAGTACTCCTAACTTCTCCAGAAGCAACACAGATATCTACACCATTACCACAACCAGATTATCAAGTATTGAAAGATAACTACATTACTTTTAATTATCTGCAAAGATGGACTGCAAAAGGGGTATCCGGTCAGGTGAACACTTTAACCGTTAAAGGGGAAGCTCAACTCGTAAAGCTTCAGGAATCAAACAAAGCAATCCAGACATGCTCAGTCAGCACAGGTTCTGCGTTCATTCTTCTCGGAAAGCTCTCTGGAACTCAGTTCACATCATCTCCTTATGGCAACCCGGGAACTTTCGGGTTCGGAAACGTGAACATCGCGGGAGAAAAGAATGGAGATCTTCCTGAATCAAGTCTACAAATACTGGGTATTGACTATAGCGCTACAAACGCGGACGAGTTTACTAAACATCTCGTAGAGTTTCTCAATTCAGTTGAACGGTTAGGCTAAACATTACAGGTGTAACTTTTTAATCCAGGTTAAGGTAACCTGGATTTTTTTGACCTTTTGAACTTTTGGCACTTTTACATGAGTCATTACATGTATTCATAAGCAGCAAGATAGTACACAAATATATACATAAATATTTGGTTGTTAAATTCGTGTAATATCTTATGATGTGCTGCTTATGGTTATGAACGTTCAGACCTTACAAAAAGAAAAAGAGCTGCTTGAAAAAGCCCAACAGGATAAAAACTCATTCGAAGGTTTGTATAAGTACTTTCTCGATGATGTGTATCGCTTTACGTACTCTATACTACAAAATCGCGAGAACAGTGAGGATGTATGCGCCAAGGTATTTATCGATTTTTATAACAAAATTGATTCATTCGAATGGCGTGGAATTAGTATAAAATCGTGGCTGTTTACGACTGCGCGAAATCATGCCTACAACACAGCGAGAAACAAAGTCACAGAAGAATACAATGATGAATATCACTCCTTCAATGAGTATGAAATTAGTTTTGTAGACGAAATCATGCAAAAAGATTTACTGGATAAAATTAGAGAAGAGATCGCGCATTTGAATGCTCATGACCGCGAAGTAATTACTCTCAGGATATGGGAAGGGTTAGCTTTCTCTGAAGTAGCTTCAATTATTTCAACTACTGAAAATGCCGCGAAGAAAAGATTCTACCGGGCTATTGATAAGCTTAAAGAACGGCTGGAACAAAAGAAAATCTTTTCGGCAGTCCCTTTGCCTGTGTTATTCACTGGAATCTTGCAGCAGAGTGATACAGCTACACTAAAACCAAGTTTAACATTCAAGCAACAAGCATTCTCACAAATACTTACACAACACCAAAAACCAATGAACACAACACTAACAACAATGAAAACATTTTTAACCTCCAACCTTGGCATCGGACTGATAGCCGGAACGGTGGTTCTTACTGGAGCTGGAGTCGGAACATGGGCGTATACCGCAAGCCAGAGCGATGATAAAGACCAGACAAATACAGAACAAACAAATACAACTACCAATACTGAAACAAAGGATGAAAATTCTTTACTCTACAAAAACGAAGAATTTGGGTTCCAGTTCGCATACCATGACCAATTTGCCGTTGTAGAAGACACACCCGCAGACGCTCAAGAATATATCGTACTTCAACTAGGTCATTCGATGGACGCGAGATATAACGGTATGCTTACATTTATCAGTAAAGACGAGGCGCTAATAAGTAAAAACACCTTCGATACAAAAGGTAAAAACCTGAGTGATCTGGAAATTGCTGCAATCCTGGCAACTTCAAACCAGTGTTTTGAAGTTACCTCATTTTCTCAAGAGAATTTTGGAGCAAACGAATGGATTCACGGCTCAACACAGGGACCATGTGATGTTATGGAAGAAGGTAAAACATTCGAATACCATGTATACGCTAAGGAAATGAGTAACGGCTACTACGCGATATGGAACAGGACAGACTATGTAGATGGTGACTCGCCCCAGTCAGTGACACTAGCGCTCGAGACTTTCAAAGAGATTACGGATGAAGATAAGCCTTCTGATCCACAGTCACAGGATGCCTATGAAGTCGTTTTAAAAGAGAATCCGAATGACACATCTTTAACTGATATTTACCTGAAGAATCTTAGTGCTGGAAACGAAGAATTTTATATTACTCAACCTGACGTTTACCGGAACCATTTTCGTGCAGCTGAATATAAAAACCAAAGTTTATATATTATAAAAAGAACAGGTGATACGAGTACGACGAACTGGACTGATGAACTCTGGAAGTATGAATCAGCCAACGATGCAGGACTAAAATTGTTTACCGGACAAGGACTAGACTTCAATGCTTCCTATAATGGTAAGTTTGTTGTAATTAATTATGATGGAATGCTGACAATTATCAATGAGACTGGTACAAAGATCCAATCATATGGAGTAGCAGAACTTGGTTTAAGTCAACTCGCAGATAGTGACATGCTTACCATAGAACTGTTAGACTGGTCAAGTGACAGTTCTGCATTCTGGGGAGGGCTTACTATAACCACCAATTTACAAGGGTTCTATCGGATCAATACAGCAACATGGGACATAAATACATATGAAACCCAATCACTCAATATTGGTCCAGAATATGCATTAAATCCTGACAATGGACTTATTGCTTACAGCGATTATCCTGCGATACTTGACACGTTTCAGCAAGAGGAGTTTGAAAAAAGTGGTAAGAATATAACTTTGCAGGTTTACAATCTGACTGCAAAAAATCAAACAAAGGTTGATACTGCAGTTGCAAAGAAATTTGAACCAAAATGGATTTCGGATAAAACTCTGGAATATAACGATCCGAAGGGAAATGGAAGAGTCAAGAAAACCATTCCTTAGCGAATTTGCTAATATGAAGCATGATGAAATACATGTACTAGTAAAGTCATTTCAGAAAAAATAGTTAAAACATACAATCATTGTTCTTCAACTTAATTAAAGCCACGCGAATAAAGCGTGGCTTTTTTGTCCGGTTTTAGCTATTACTGGTATTAATTGACGTAAACACAGAAAAGCGTAAAGTGTTGTACTGTTAATTATGTATACAAAAGATCTTAAAAAAGAAGAGCAATTGCTGCATGATGTACATAAGGATAAATCACACTTTGATAATCTGTACCGATACTTCCTGCAGGATGTATATCGGTATAGCTACTCTGTGGTAAACAACCAGCATGACGCGGAAGACATCACTTCACAGGTATTTATAACTTTATATAACAAAATCGATAATTTTACCTGGCAGGGAGTGAGCATGAAAAACTGGTTATTCACTACAGCGCGGAACCTGTGTTACAAAAAATTTCGTGAACCGGTCACAACCGAGTTGAACGAGGAAGTAAACATTTTAGATGAAACTGAAGTCGGTTTCGTAGAAGAAATCATGAATAAGGATTTACTGGAAAAAGTACAGGAAGAAATCCAAAAACTCAGTCCTCTCGAACAGGAGACAATCAATCTTCGTGTCTGGGAAGGAATGACGTATTCGGAAATCGCGACTCTCCAAAACGGTACAGAAGAGGCCGCTCGGAAACGATTCAGCAGAAGTATTAAAAAGCTGCAGAGCGCGCTCAAAGACCGGGGAGTGAAATCACTAGTACCGCTGCCAGTACTTCTCACCTCGATTAAACAAATCGCTTCAACACCTGCCTACGCGGCTCCACAAAACCTCACAGAGGCAGGAATTCACCAATTACTTACCAACCATAACACCATGAACACAACACTAACAACAATGAAAACATTTTTAACCTCCAACCTTGGCATCGGACTGATAGCCGGAACGGTGGTTCTTACTGGAGCTGGAGTCGGAACATGGGCGTATACCGCAAGCCAGAGCGATGATAAAGACCAGACAAATACAGAACAAACAAATACAACTACCAATACTGAAACAAAGGATGAAAATTCTTTACTCTACAAAAACGAAGAATTTGGGTTCCAGTTCGCATACCATGACCAATTTGCCGTTGTAGAAGACACACCCGCAGACGCTCAAGAATATATCGTACTTCAACTAGGTCATTCGATGGACGCGAGATATAACGGTATGCTTACATTTATCAGTAAAGACGAGGCGCTAATAAGTAAAAACACCTTCGATACAAAAGGTAAAAACCTGAGTGATCTGGAAATTGCTGCAATCCTGGCAACTTCAAACCAGTGTTTTGAAGTTACCTCATTTTCTCAAGAGAATTTTGGAGCAAACGAATGGATTCACGGCTCAACACAGGGACCATGTGATGTTATGGAAGAAGGTAAAACATTCGAATACCATGTATACGCTAAGGAAATGAGTAACGGCTACTACGCGATATGGAACAGGACAGACTATGTAGATGGTGACTCACCAGAGTCAGTGACACTTACACTTGAGACATTTAAAGAGATAGAAAGAGTATCTCCCACTGAGGTTGTTCCAACAAATAATAATGTAGTTACGTCACCAACCCAGACGCCTACACCAGAAGACCCCAGGCAACCAGATACTCGTACCCTTGGTTTACTTAATGGATATAGTAAAGAAGGTAAGGTTACTGTTAAAGGTTTACAAAGTTATTCAGTGACAGATCATGTTAAAACACAATGTGAAGGGGCAGGTTGTATTACCTATAGTTTTATTAAAATTAACCTGGGGAAAGGATACATGTATGTCGGAACTCTTAATACGGCAGGAATGAATCAAGCAATGTACTATCAGGATGCTCGTGTATCAAATTTAGTGGTGAAAGACAGAGCAGGGCAGAAAAATAAAACTGGCAATGAACTGGCAGATGTGTTTGAAAGAGTCAGAATGACAGAACATAAGAACATTTACTCATATGCAAGTCCTCATAGTGAGATGATATGTGGCGAAGAAAAGCCATGTTATGTATATTCTGAAATCGACCATCAGTCTGCAAGTGAATTATCATTTTTCAAAAACACAACATTACTCAACTGGTATGTAGAAAACTACTATGATGCAGGCAATACGACTCCTTTTGTGAATGCCTGGGTAGAAATTGACTCAGAAGCAACTCATAGTGATATCAATGAAGTACTGAATAAATCTGATGAAATTGCGAAGAATATTACAATGTAAATAATTCAATAGTTCAATTGAAAATATGCCAATAGACTTCGGGTGATCGACAGGTCTAATTGGCATATTTACATATTCACATATTCAAAAATTTATTACCCGGCTCTTTTTTCGTGTTCGTGGCATTGATTGCTATGCAAGTAACATTTACAAAGATATAAAAAATCTTTATGAGGAACTGCTATGGATAAATTCATTCCAAACTACTGTAAGCTATAGCATACTAAAACACTGTCTATGTCTACCGAAGAAAA
>JBMCLJ010000061.1:0-8330 GCA_048615375.1 Candidatus Dojkabacteria bacterium
GGAATTTCTTCCGTGCGAATGTCTTTTCCAAGGTCATCGTAGTATACACGAGCATGCATTTCGATAAGATCAATCAAGCCTTTAAAATCACCCTCCTGCCCAATCGGCAAGGTTACAGGCGCGTGTCGTACACCCAGGCGTGTTTCGATTGAATTCATCGTCTCGTACAGGTCGCCTCCTGTCTTATCCACTTTATTAACAAATACAATCCTTGGAACTTTATATTTATCAGCTTGTCGCCACACAGTTTCAGATTGTGGTTCAACACCTTGTGAGGCATCGAGAACACACACAGCTCCGTCGAGGACGCGCAGAGAGCGCTCGACTTCTGCTGTGAAGTCGATGTGACCTGGTGTGTCAATAAGGTTATAGCGGTGCATATTACCGTCAACTTCCCAGAAGCAGGTCGTTGCGGCGGAGGTAATGGTGATCCCCCGCTCACGTTCCTGCGCCATCCAGTCCATAACCGCTTTACCCTCATGTACTTCCCCGATTTTGTGGGTAATACCGGTGTAAAAAAGGATACGTTCAGTAGTCGTAGTTTTGCCCGCGTCAATATGGGCAATAATGCCGAAGTTCCGGACATTTTTTAAATCTATTTTTTTCTTTAAATCGGCCATAATGTTGGTTTACATGTGTATAGTGTAAGAGGTTAATTGTTATCTGAAATGTGAAAAAGCTCTGTTGGACTCAGCCATTCTATGAGTGTCTTCCCGTTTCTTCAAGACATCACCCTGATCGGTCAATATATCATTAATTTCTTTTACGAGATCTTCAACGATCGGCGCTCCTTTACGTTTCCGCGCGGCTTCAAGTATCCACCGCAACGCGATTTGAGTACCCGCGTCGCGTTCAACAGGAAGCGGTACCTGAAAGTTCGCTCCACCTACACGTCGTGCCTTCAGGACAACGGTTGGACGGACTTTTTCAAGTGCTTCTTCAAGTATCTCCAGTCCACTTTTCTCTTTGCCGTCTTCAAGACGTTTCAGCGTGGCGTATACGATTTTATTCGCAACGTGTTTTTTCCCGTCTTTCATAACGAGATTTATTAATTTTGAGACGAGTACGGAATTATATACCGGATCCGGCAGGATCTCTCGTCGTGGTGCTTTTTTGCCTCTCATGATTTATTATTTTGTTCTACGCTAACCTGAGTTCTGTCCGCTTACTGAGCGTAGCTTCGCTTCAGCGGCAACAGAAAATTATACAATAAATTGCGGAATGTACCTAATACGATTCGCTGGGTAGCGTTCGTCCACTATCAGCTGATATTCGAAAAGAAACTATGATTCCATTTTCAGGCAGTTGTGCAGGATTTATCCAATCAAATAAACTTCTACAGGGGAGCGGGATGTCGATATAATGCAAACTTTGATAATACCACTAATCACTCCAGTACTTTTTCTTCAAAAGATTTCTTTTGGAGTTGTATAGCGGTGTAGCCAATACCTGCAAATGTTAAGCCGGCGAGTGTTGCGAGACCGGTTATGGTAATAATTCCGGATTTTGGGGTTTCTACGGGTTGTTCTGTTTCCTGTACAAGTACTGTAGCTGTAGCGCATACTTCTTCAGGAAGTGTGAGACAGACCTCATTCGTGTAGGAACCAGGTGTTGAAGGAGCTGTCGCGGAGAAGCTGATGACAATATTTTCTCCTTCAGCAATAGACTGAACATTATCCCCTTCAAACGTCCATTCAAGCGTTTGTCCCGAAACTGTTGGTTCAAAATCACTCTGCACTCCCTGCAGGTCAGTCAGCTGAGCATTGCCGGCGAAGACAAAACTCGCAGGGAGTGTATCGACTACAGTCTCCGGGGCAGCGTTTGAGGTGGAGACATTCTCGATGGTTATAGAGAATGATACCGTAGAAGAAGCATTCGCTGTTGATGGTGCAGCAGCTTTTGTTACTCTGAAAATACTCCCTTCCGCGGAATCAGCGTGGGCAACATGTCCGCCTGTAAAAGTTACACAGGCGCCGATTGCTATTCCCAGTAAGGGCAGTTTTACACGCATGGTTCATACTAAATCAATTTTTTATGTTTGTAAAATTACTCCTATGGTGTTGCAACACAATCGCTGTCGCATTGGTACAGAATATTTTCCATTTTTTTGTAATTTTTTATATAATGTGAATGTTATGCGCGGACTTGCATTGAAGCTTGTAAATGAAAAAATACGAAAGGAGGTTATATCGGTTGAGGATGTCTATCATGACCAGAGTAACTCAGAGTATAAATTTACTGTAAAAGGAGGTAATTCCGGGATAAAACTGAGAGTTCGTACCTTTGCCCGTACAGGACCCAGACAGGTTAAAGAATTTACGAACCGTCTGGAAATATCCGGATATGATGACTTTACAACTTTGTATGAGTTGCTCGAACAAAAAGGTTTTCCGCTGCCTCGTATACTGGATAGCGGAACGATTGCGTATGAGCGTGATATTTACGAGTATCAGATTCTGGAAGTGATTCAGGGTACTGCATTACGTAAAAGTATCCTTGACCACAAAGATCCCGATGCTGGCAGTGTGCACCTGATGCTTGAACATGCTGCTGAGGTCAGCGCGGCTATGCACGCGATCACGAGACCTGTGTATGGGAAGATAACTGGCCAGGAGGATTTTAACTATACAGATGAGCTTATGCAGTCCATTGATACGCTCTTCGCGATGTTATGTAAAAAAAATGACGAATTCGACTTTAACCGTGGAGGCATCGAAGACTATATCAGGAAGCAGAAAAGCAGGTGGAGTGCTCCCGATACGTTTGTTCTTTCCCCGGAATCGCTTCCTTTCGGTGTACTCGGGCGTGATAGTAAAGTATACATCACCCGTCTTGAGAATATACTGTTCCGTGACCTGAGATATGTACTTGCTCAAACAGAACTGCTATTTACAAGTCAGGGAAAAGAAGCGGTATTCAAAACGTTCATGATGCATTATACCAGGCGTAACCCACGGGCCGCAGCTTACGACGATGTGCGGGCGATCTATCTTCTATACAGCCACTTTATAACTATGCAAAAGGCGTATAGCGCTATGCCGGATCAGGAAGCAGACAAGGCTGCAATAGCCCGGTGTGAAAAATCAATAATGGAACTTCTATCTATTTCTCAATAGCGCAGAGAAATAATTCCCAGGCTTCATCAGGGAATTCTACGACAATAAGTTTTGGGTGTGTGCCGGGGTGCAGCCTCATGCGTTCTATCGGAATGCCCAGATCGTGATGAATAAATTGCAGCAGTTTTTTCTGCAGGCAGTCATCCTGTGGGTTCACGTTCAATCTTACTTTCATCACGTCCTCGCCAAACCAGCCAATCCATTGATTCCTGGAACTAAACAATATTTTGAATTTAATAATCATTTTTTTCACTGTCGCCAATGATACCTTCAAGTCGATCGAGCTCTGACTGCATCTCCTGGTTGAGGAAATCAATGCCTCCACCAGCTATGACACTTCTATCAAGTGTTTCATCAATACTGATCTTGCCCTTCGCGAGACGGGTGAGAAATACGCGCAAGTAGTCCTGGAGGCTGGAGAATCCTTCTTCCCGAACCAGGGCTTCAACTTTTTCTTTAATATCTTTATCGAGTTTTGGTATTTGTAAGTTTATTGTGTTCGAGGTAGCCATACGTTGTTAGTACGATTATATTACAGATGTTATATTTTCGTATTATAATCGAAGTGGATGCAGAGCACAAACATATTATAATTCTTATGTATATATATTATTCTTTTCTCAGGATTTTTGTGTAGCAATAGTTCCCGTACTTCGTTTTTTCGGGGGCTTTAACCTTGCAAACACCAGGAACTGTATAAGGTTGGCAAGAAGTAAAGTAATGATCAGAGGCGCATATAAAGTAAATGGCAGGAAATCAGTACTGAATAATATAATGGCGACAATGGTACCGAGTTGTATCTGGTGCAGTTTAAAAATCGGGGAGGTCTTTGGCTCGACAAGCATGACAAAGGTAAAAAACAGGATAGTTCCAAGTAGAAATATATTGATCAGATTCGTAACCGTATCTAATGAGAAGTCAGTAAAGAACTGAATAGAAAAGGGAGAAAGTGAAATATCGATGTTGATCATGAGGTTAAGTAGCTGCGCGATAAAATAAACGCTCAGAAAAGTCATCGCGTACCAGAGTTTCCTGAATTTTGCGGTGAAGTAGATAAAAAAGGGTGTTGCCACAAGCACAATGACCGGTATTTGCAATTTCCACAATTCCAGAAGTGGTCCGAAACTCGTACCCCACCAGGAAACGAACAGTACATTTTCCAGTACTTTAACTTCCGTGAGGAATAGTGTGAACAGGAGGGTCGCGTAGATACCAGCTCCTGCAGGATTAAACACTGGCTTGCCTGATTTCCGGACAAATATCTTGAGTACCAGCGCGGAAACCGCAACGAGCGGATAGAGCCAGAGCGGCGTAGTAGGATTAATCAGCAGGAAAAGAATCAGCCCCATGATGAGAAGATTTGGCAGATTAGGAAATGTGCGTTTGAGAGCAAAGCGGTGTACTACCACATATCCAAGGTTAACGAGCATAATCATGCTTACGCCAATAAGTGCACGGAAAAAAGTATTTGAACCCAGAGAGATACGTTCTTCAGTCACATTAATGCGTGCAAGATAGACAAGCGCGATTATTGCATAGATGACTAATCCAAGAGTCAATTGCGTAACAGGGCTTTTAATTCGGAATTGTTTTAAAAGTTCTCGTATCATAGTCCAATTATACATTGACTTGAGGATTTGGTAAGGCGAGGTGTGTAATCGACTTTAACGGTAATTTCTACTACTATTGAATAGCTATGAATAAACAAAGTACCATCGGAATAACTGTGGCCGCAGTCATTATCCTTTCAGCGACTGTTGGAGCAGGTGTATACCGGTCCCGGGATAATTCGGACCAGAGTTCCGGGGAAACAAAAACTACACAAACAAATAGTGAAGTATCAGCGACAGATGCTCCAGGCGTAAAGGAGCATCAATACCGGGATGGGTCTTACACAGAATCCGGATTTTATAACGCGCCGTTACCAGCTGGCAGGGAGGAAGTTGTTGTAAGTATCATACTTAAAGAAGGGGTAGTAGAAACACTGGGATTTGAAGGAAAATCAAAAAATCCTACAAGTAAGCAATGGATTTCCCAGTTTGAATCCAGTATTGAAGATGAAGTTGTCGGGAAGCACATTGATGAAATAGAGCTGGATAAGGTCTCCGGCTCTTCACTGACTCCACTGGGATTTAATGAAGCTGTAGCTAAAATAAGAGATCAGGCTGCTGAATAGTCTATATCTGCACAACTATCATGGTACAAAAGCACTCCTGGAGTTTTGAGGCAACAGGTACATGGTGGACTATTGATGTGTGGAACGTGCAGGAGGAACGCCTGCGGGAGATCGAACAAGGTATTGCCCGGAAAGTTCAGTCATTTGAAAACACTTTTTCAAGGTTTAAACCTGACTCACTGGTATCACGATTAAAAGGTCAGGTTGGGGAATTTGAAGTCGGGGAGGATTTTATAGATTTGCTCAAGTTGTATATGTGCTTTTTTGACATCACCGCGGGGAAGTTTACGCCATTGATTGGTTCTCAGCTGGAAGAGGCTGGATATGACCAGAATTATTCATTTGCCGGGAGAGTACGACACAATGTTCCAGATCTGATAGCTGTCACTGACATTGTTGATAATAAAACTGTCAGGGTCTATTGCCCTGTCAGTTTTGATTTCGGAGCTGTCGGCAAAGGGTTTTTAATCGACTTACTGTCAGGGTGCCTGGTTTCCTGCAGTCTGGGAGGGTTTTGTGTAGAAGCCGGAGGGGATATGTTTTTTTACAGGAACAATGACAAGTCTGAAAATAGCGCGCCTCCCTATCTTAAAGTGGGTCTGGAACATCCGGCCTGCCATGACAGAGTTATCGGGTCTGTGTTCCTTGCACCGAATACCGCAATATGTGGGTCTTCCGGAAACAGGAGGATGTGGGGAAAATACCACCACATACTTAACCCTCACAAACTGCGTTCTTCACGACTCATACTTGCGTCATGGGTAGTTTCATCATACGCGGCGCTGGCAGATGCTGCTGCAACTGCTCTCTTCCTGGCTGAACCCGAAATACTGAGAGGGATGGAGGGGGTAGAGTATTGTGTGGTAGACAGTAATGGGATAAGGACATCAGGAAATAATGTATTTCACGTGATATGATGAAGTTTTTGTTCGAATTGGAATTAGGGTTCTCTACATGTGAATATTGTTTCTGCAGGAAATGGACTAGTTACATACCTCTGTGGGATACCAGGATCCTCCACCCATGTGCTAACGGACTCTTGTTCAACTGTAATCGGTCGACCTTCATTGAGCGCGAGTCCAAGTGTATCCGTTTTCGTCGTTGTTATTGTTCTCAGTGTTGTATCATTATCATGTCGTATGTCGGTTACCACGTTTGCTTGCGTGGTTACATTTTTGAATGTTGGTACTCCTTCTGAAGATACTCCGCTGGCAAGCAATGCAGCGAAAGTAACTTTATGTGGCATACCACCCTCACCTATCACCTCTACTGGCTCATCTGGTAAGTTTGAAGTATCCAAATGTGTCCAATTAAATACAGTAGTACCAGTATGATGATCCAAGTTTCTACCGGGAACAGCATTTAAAGTAACTTCTGTACCATCGGGAAAAATGATGTGTACTATTGGTGTTCTTTTAGGTATATCTCCTCGGACAATGAAACCAACGTCAGGTTTTGTACAACGGAGTCGAGCATCTTTGTATAGAGTCGGATCAACATTTGTAGGTCGTTGGCTATCGAGTACTACATTGTCTGGTTCGGGTGGGTATCCAGCTACAGTAGTAGGAGAAAATGAAAATTGGCAAGCCGTTAATCCCAAGAGTAGTAACCCAGTCAGTAGATACTTGCTTGCTGTTTCGGCAGCTTGTCGAGCATGTTGCGGTATAACACTAATATCAATACCATGTAAAAGCCCAAAACCATGTACACCGCCCAATACCTTGAGTGTCAACTCAGCAGAGGGGGGAGGTGCATTGTTCAGGTTTTTATTTATACTAGGCTGTAAATGTGATAATTCCATTGTTTGCTGTGTGATTATATATAGTAGTATTATAGCATATAGCCTATAAAAATCAAATTACGTACTATATACAATTGTTCTGCTTGCTAGCCATAAGTAGAATAATGCTTCCCGATTCGGGAACTGACAAGGCCTGGGTTTTCCACATGATGTGTAAATGTCAGATACAGAAGCGTTCTGCATCCGAAGGTTGTCTGTGTGCAGGTGTTTATCTGATCGCTGTGTTGTCGTGTGACTCGGCCTGACCTTTTTATTCTGTGGAAACTGACATATGGGGAAAGTATTGACATCTGGCAGGAGTCAGTTTTTGTTTGTCCATTTTGCGAAAATTGCGTTGAAATTTTCAAACAATATGTTCCTGACTCTGTAGTACTCATTGCTTGTATAGGGCGTGTTTCCAATGCAGAAAGTGCTGTCTGTCAGGTTGAAAGAAAACATGCAATGCTTACAGTTTTTACAGTCCCGAAGAAAAAAGCTGCTTTTAATACCCAGAGAATTCGTGATATTAAATGAGTAGCTACAATCACTCGAATCGATAATTCTCATGCAATACTCCGCGTTACGTGCGTTATGTGACGCGCTTACACGATACGAATTGGTAATATGCGAGCTGAAGGAAATATTATGACAGTTATGGATTTCCTGAGACCGGAATACATGTGCAGACGAAAATACCCGTGATGACTGGTATATTTCATGTCCAGGTATAAATGTTTCTGAGAAATTAACATTGCACCTGTCAGCCAGCAAAAGTAAATCTTCGATCGAAGAAATGTCTGTAGTTCCTTCAAATACTCGTTCATAATTTTCCGGCTTCATACGAGGAGAAAGAGTGATACTGTTTTTATAGTATCTATTGCGGTAGACAATTTCTCCATTATCCTGGGAAGTTTCCTGGACAGGATAGGGGATCTCATCGGCAAACTGCTCTGTAAACTCAGACAGTGAAGCAAATGGTGCTTGAATCCCAATAATTTTTCTAAAGATGCCCTGAATATCTTCCAGGACAGAATAGTATATGTTTTGCTCGATATCAGGCATAGTACATTATAGTACAAGCACTCAAGAAAATTGAGAACCAGTATCTGTAACTTTCTTCACGTATAATCTCTGCAGGTACTCTGTTATTTTTGTTTCTACTTCATGTATAGGCAGGTCAATTACTGCACCGGCAGCTTTTGTATGTCCGCCACCCCCAAAGTACGCGGCAATTTTGCTCAGATCTTTATCATTCCCG
>JBMCLJ010000062.1:0-8085 GCA_048615375.1 Candidatus Dojkabacteria bacterium
ATAGCTACGGATAAAGTATCGAATAATGTATTAAAAGTACTGTACGCTGCCCTTCATGGCAGGGTTGATGGACTACTTGTCCCTATTGGAAAACAAAAGTGGGGACGCTACAACCGTGATACTGATGAGATAATCGTGCATGACACATTTGAACCTGGTGATGAAGATTTATTTGATATGCTTGCGCTCCAGACACTACTCACTAATGGTAAAGTATACCCGGTAAACAACGATCAACTCCCCGGCAACGCTCCTGTTGTAGCAATATTCAGATACTGAGGTACACACCTGCCTGGAACTGGTTCATTAGCAATTGTAATAGTACAATACATTATGGCTCACGCGCTTGATTTAAAGAACAGAAGACGTTCAACCGTTAACACCGGACAAATCACCAAGGCTCTGGAAATGGTTTCAGCTGCCCGCCAGAAAAAAGCACAGGAATTTCTTGATAATTCACGATATCTGCGTATTGGAATCTGCGACTTGATTCACCAGATCAGCCTTGATGCTATACATCTCGCAGATCAGGCCAGTAGGGATACCGAGCTGCGTTTCTTTTCCCGTCCGGAAAGTAACCGTATGCTCGTAATAACTATAATGTCACAGCGAGGACTATGTGGCAGTCTCAACACAGGCTTGTTTTATCACATAGCGAAGCTTAAACGCCTTCATCAGGATAAGGAATTCGAGTTTATTTCGATTAACAAAAGCGCGCAAAGATATCTAAAAAATTTCAATGCCAGGATTATTTCCTGCTTTGACAACATCAAGGAAAACCCGGACATAAACGATCTGTATGCCATAATTGCCTATGTTAAAGATCGCGCACATGAGTATGACACGGTTTTTCTCGCGTATTCAGATTTTATAAAGAGTGGTGTCTTTGAACCGCGGGTGACCCAGCTCCTGCCAATCCGACCTCAGGTTCCTGCTTCAGATGAGACCTCAGAGCCAGAAAAACTGGCATATACTATTGAACCTGATCCAGTACGTGTTCTCGCATCTCTCGCGAATCTCTACATCGATCTGGCATTGTATGAGGCCGCGCTCTCGTCACAGGCCGCAGAACATTCTGCCCGAATGATCGCAATGAAGAAAGCGTCTGATAACGCTCATGAAATGGTACAAAAACTCACGCTGGAAATGAACAAAGCGCGCCAGGCAACCATCACCCGGCAAATGGCAGAAATAGCTGCAAGTGTATAAACATCCTTAAACAGAGAGATGAAGAAAAAAAATTCAGGAATGCTATAATGAACTATTATGGATAATGTTAAGCGTCTTCTATTTCTGGCAATTGGCGTCTTTTTAATGATCTTTGTCGTTTTCGCGAGCTCAGGTGTAGCTTACTACGCGTATGGAAGGATACAACTGCCACATACTGTGTTTAAGGAAACAGTTAAAATCTGGAGCGACGAACCCGAAACCCTCACCTCATATCAATACAACGTGGAAGAACAGGCTTCTGTTTCCCGGCAGGCAACTATTAACGAGAATGAGACTACCCGATCTGAAGAAGTTTCGGAAGATGAGACCATACGCGTTTCCATACGAGAAAGTGAAATCATCAAAACCTACGAAGAGAGAGGTAACTCAATATCTTTCACACCGGAGGAATACAGGAGATTGGAAATGATCTTCGCTGACCGGGATCACTGGCAACAAGTTGCTGAGGAGCAAACCTACGAGCTTGAAGAGGTGACACTGGATACTATACCTATGTGGAAATATACTATCCAGGATCGGAAAATCACCCGTGATATGCTCAGCTCATTAGAACAGAACTATATGACCAACCAGGATAGTCCCTCGATAGAAATCACTGATGCTGATGCAGAAATGCAAGGCTCACTTACCATCATCATCTATATCAATCAGGAAACCCGTATGCTCCATAGAATTGACACCACTGCGCCGAACATGATTGAACTTGAGGCAACAATCAGGACAGGTCAAAGTAATGGTACGATAGTTATTACGCTTGACAATTACAAGTATTCAGCAAAATACGAGCAGATTGAACTCCAGGATGGAGTGAAAGTCGAAATCAACCCACTTGTTGAGATAGTTGATAGATTAGGAGATCGAGTATAAATATTTAAGAATTCCCTGCAATAAAACTACTATGAAAGGAATAATTACGCAAATTCTGGGTCCAGTTGTAGATGTACAATTTAACGGTTACACTCCAGCTGTATATGAAGCTATTGAAATAATGAGCGATCCAGGCGTGGTGGTTCTGGAAGTCCAGCAGCTAATGGAACACGGCAAAGTCCGGTGTATAGCCATGGACAGTACTGATGGACTAACTAGGAATCAGACTGTTACCGCTACAGGAGCTGTCATACAAGTCCCTGTAGGAAAACGTACATCAGGGAGAATGTTTGATGTACTCGGACAACCAATTGATGGAATGGATGAGACCAATTTCCCTGCCCTGCTTCCTATTCATCGTGACTCTCCCTCAATAGAAGAACAAACAACTACCCAGGAAATTTTTGAAACCGGGATCAAAGCAATAGATCTTATCTCCCCGTTTATTAAAGGGGGCAAGGTAGGCATTTTTGGTGGTGCCGGCGTTGGCAAGACCGTTATCATTCAAGAACTTATCTACAATGTTGCAATTACTCATGGGGGGTACTCAGTTTTTGCTGGCGTAGGAGAACGAACACGGGAAGGCAACGACCTCTATCACGAAATGAAAGCTTCAGGGGTGCTGGATAAAACTGCCCTGGTTTTTGGGCAAATGAATGAACCACCCGGAGCAAGGTTGCGCGTAGCACTGTCCGGTCTGACGATGGCAGAGTTTTTTCGTGATGAAGAGGGTAAAGATGTACTTTTTTTTATTGATAATATATTCCGGTTTACCCAGGCTGGATCTGAAGTATCCACCTTGCTTGGGCGTCTTCCTTCAGAAGTAGGCTATCAGCCTACGCTGAGCGAAGAAATGGGAAAACTCCAGGAGCGCATTACTTCTACCCGGAACGGCTCAATCACTTCTATCCAGGCAATTTACGTCCCGGCGGATGACTACACTGATCCCGCTCCAGCCACCACCTTTACCCATATCGATTCAACTATTTCTTTGTCACGCAGTCTTGCTGAACAGGCTTTATACCCTGCAATTGATCAGTTATCGTCAGGATCATCCGGGTTACAACCGGACATTGTAGGGAAGCAACATTTTGAAGTAGCGCAGCGAGTATTGTATACACTCCAGCGATATAAAGAGTTGCAGGATGTAATTGCTATACTTGGCATGGAAGAGCTTTCTGAGGCAAATAAATTGACTGTATACAGAGCGAGAAAGATTCAACGATTTTTTACACAACCCATGTTTGTAGCGGAACAGTTCACCGGACGATCAGGAAAGTTCGTACCTGTAGGCGAAACCGTTGAAGGCTTTGAGCGAATACTCAGTGGCGATCTTGATATGATTCCTGAGGATATGTTTTATATGAAAGGCACTATCAAGGAAGTAATCGAAGAGCATGAAACGAATGTACACGAGACTACTTCGTAGACAAACAACATCTCAACTTTACGGTTATATTCCGAAACAGCAACACAGGTATACAAATCTATGAAAACGACACTATACACAGCAAACCGGAAAATCACAGTCAACCTTGATACTGTTGCACTTTATCTTCCTGGTGAACAAGGAGATTTTCAGATCCTGGATAATCATATTCCAGTTATTTCGTCCCTTACAAAAGGAAATGTACTTATCAAGACAGCCTCAGGCAAAGTGATTTCTGTGCAGACTGATTATGGCTATGTGCAATTTGCACATAATGAAGCAAAGGTCGTTATCCAGGATACAACCCTTACGGAGAAAGAACTTGTGGCACTCCAGAAAAAAGCTGAAACCATGAGCACAACAGAAATAAGGAAAGATGAAGCTATAACAGAAGATGAGTTTCTCCATCGGGAGCAAGGCAAAGAGTCTTAACGTAATAGCATACACTGAATCGCGTACACATGTACCACGGGGTTATTCGTTTTCCTGGGCATCTGCTATACTGTCCAGCAATGTCTCCATGCCTTTTTCGGTTGCATCCTTATTTAACCACTCTGCAGCGCTATTCCGCTCACGACTTCCTGTAAACACCAGTATCAGCTTCCTGTCTTCATATTCACGATATACCAACTCACGGGTATCGCTGCCTTCAGTATAATACTCCTGAAGTGACTTAATGGTAGCGATGTGTTCCCCCTTATTTTCCGCACGGAGTATAAATAGAGTCTCACGTTCCATGATGTCCTGGTTTTCCCCGTCAATATTCACTTCCGGGCGCTCCTCTCCTTCGGATTCTGGCACTAGCTGACTCAACTGTATTTTTGCCCCACCATGCCGCGCAAGCAGACAGTCCATTCCACGAGAATAATCAAACTTATTGAAGTAGTACTCACCACATGTATGATTGCTCTCTACCTTTTCCGGTATTAGTACGGAGCCTATTGAGTATTTTTCAGAAGGTAGTTCAAGTCCAGGTACTTCATCACTGACGTCTAATTCGATGAGTACTGGTTTAGCCTTTTCTTTTGCAATATTATGAGTATCGATGGTTTCAGCTTCTTGCGTACTTATCTCATCGAACTGCATATCTTCGATACTTGCATAAGCAATGTCCTGCGTGAATCGTAGTTCATACCACCAGTCTTTGAATTCTACATAGAGTTTTCTTATAGATTCCAGCTTGTCTGCAGTCGTTCTTTCATCTTGAAGAGTACCCTCCTCCTGTTCAGGTTCAGGAGTAGCGGTAACTTCCTCCTGTGTTTGTTCCTGCACTTCTTTTTCTCCCTGCACTTCTATTGTAAATACCGGATATTTATCCGAGTTTATTTCTACGTTTCCTGCTTCTACAACACCTTCATCCTGATAAAATTTTTCAGCAAAAACTGAAACGTGAATATCTCTATTTTTGTACTGGAGTATTGGTTTAGCCTCTTTGGTTTTCTGAATAAGCGGATCATATGCCCGTGTCCGGGATAAACGCTGAAATTCATTAAAATACTCAGCATCAATGCCAACCATATCTATTACTATCTCCTCATTTTCATCCTGCAGATGGATAACTGGAATCCTGGCACTAATTGAGACGAGCGTTTCTTCTCCCGTTGGAGATTGTTTTTTCGTGATATCAATATCTTTAATCGGAATATGGGCTACTTCCTGAGGATTAATAACATCTTCCAGAGGAATAGTATGCAGTTCTCTTGTTGCAGAGAGTTTCATTTTCCTTAAAACCTTATCCCCTGAGATATCTTCAATACTATAAATTTCAAAGTTATCCAGGTCTATATGGTAACGGGTCTTTATAGTATTCGTTACCGCATTCTGATCTTCATATATAATAAGTGAACGCCCATCCTCTTTATAGCTGCCCACCTGAGCGATCTCTTCATTCTCCTCAATAATATATGCCAGAAGAATAAGCTCTGGGTTCAAAGCAAACCCTTCAGTATTAAGCGAACCGAATACGCGTGGGTGTTCATAGTTCCGTTTTATACCATACTCTCCACCCTTATAGGTATATGAAAATTGTGGAGCCTGTATGTTCAGTGAAATCACCTCTGCATCCTGAAGTACAAGATGTTTAATAGCCAAAGGGCTGTACCAGGTCTTGGTAGTATACGGTCTGCTGTAATCCACCCGGGGATGCTTGACCTCTACGCTTTGAGCAGCGTAGCGTGCAAAGTCAGCGCGAAGCGTCTGAGTAACCGTTCGTTCGACGTAATAAAATTTAATCTGGTTTTCTGCAATTTTCTTATTAATTTCCTTGATTTTTTCTGGATCCGTAGTAGGTTCAGGTTCAGGAGTTGCGGTAATCTCCCCGGAAACCGGTGCAGGGATCGCGAGTTGATTACTGTGCGCTTCCTGAGCAACGACTTGGTATTCCTCATAACTTATTCCGGTTAACTCCTCAAAACGCGAAGCTGCCATTTCCTTTATTTCGTCCCTTTGTGGTAATTGCGCAGTCTCCTGCACCGGCTCAGTAAGATCTCCTTGTGACTGGTAGACATGAAGTACCGCGAGTGTGCCAATACTTACAATTGTTACAAGAAATACCATCAAAAATGATATAAGAGGTTTCTTCCCGAAAGGCAGTTTTAGTAGACTCTTCTCTTGTTTCCTGGAATTATTTTGCGCTTGTTCTTTAATCGTATACGATAATTGATTCCACGTTCTTTTTTGCGCGTTTTCCAACGCTTTTTTGCTGAGAGGAGCGCGTTCAAACGAGCGCAATACCTGCTCAACATTCACTTTGTCCGCTTTTTTATCCATTTTTACTAATAGTATGACATGAGGGGTACAGGTCTCAACTGTTTATGATTTTATCCAGGTACTTCACACCACGCTTCTGGTAGGTATGCACATCATTTTCTTTCATATGTAATTTTTCAGCGATTTCCTTGCGTGACATTCCAGCAAGGAAACGCATTTCGATCACCGCTTTTACTTTAGGATTGAGAAGTTTCAAAGCTTCCTGTACCTGCAACCGTTGAGATTTTAGCTTTTCTTCAAACTCTTTACCAGGCAGCGAATCAAAAGAGTCTGAATAATCTATATCATCGTTAAAATCAGTTTTTTTTTCCTTAATCCTGGCTCGAACCCATTCTTTATATATATTCCGGGCATAGCCGTACAATATTTTTTTTGACTCATCTTCGTCAAACGTTTCCTGGGAGTATTTTGTGTAAAAACGCATAAATACATCGTGGACCAAGTCCTCGATTTCTGAAGTGTTTACCGATTTATAATAAAAAAAACGGTATACGCTCGTGAAATGCAATTTGTACAATGATTCGAAGTCCACGGTAGTACTATAGTAGTTGTTTTTGAAGCAAAGTGCATCTGTACATACCTACGCAACTGGCGTATGTATACCGCGAAGCCCCATACCCAGATAATACTACACTTCACCCCGCATGTTCAACTACCGTATACCAAGCATATATTTGTCTTTACTTTTTGTAGAGTAATTTTGCTTTTCCACATAATCATAATCAATTCTCCTGAGTTATAAGTTCTTGCAATTGTAAAAATTTCATATATTTTAAGTTAACCCGACCGACAACTGTCAGCTGCCCCGTACCAGGATATGTACGGGATATGCAACGTATACCCGAATAGACCATACTATTATGGAAACAAAAACAGACACAAAAATAAAATTCGAAGAGCACAGTCTTGATATAACTCCAGAAGCTCAACGTGCTGTTACTTCAGCAAGAGG
Organism: Candidatus Dojkabacteria bacterium; assembly: GCA_048615375.1. GTDB lineage: Bacteria > Patescibacteriota > Dojkabacteria > JAOAGR01 > JAOAGR01 > JBMCLJ01. Next base: position 7,248 of record JBMCLJ010000062.1, read on the forward strand.
TGTTACATTCAAACGCGCAGAAACTACAATTCCTGATAATGTAAAGAAGCTATTTCGTGAAAGTAAAAAGTACTTTAAGAATCAGCTGGCAGAATTTGTCTATTTACGGACGTACGCTCGTTGGATTGAAGATGAAGGTCGACGTGAAACATGGATAGAGACAGTCGACAGATATGTTGACTTTATGCGGGAAAACCTTGGAAAGAAACTTACAGAAGAGGAATATGCAGAAGTACGGGAAGCTATTCTCAACCAGGAGGCTATGCCATCAATGCGATTGCTTCAATTTGCGGGCAACGCAGTCAAAAAGACAAATGTTTGCGCGTACAATTGTTCTTTTATCGCGCCGACAAAATTAAAGGACTTTGCGGAAATTATGTATATTCTTATGTGCGGTACTGGTGTCGGGTATACAGTAGAGCGCATATTTGTTGAAGCACTTCCTCAAATCAGGAAACAAAAAGGAGATGTACTGGATACCTATATTGTCCCTGACAGCCGTGAAGGATGGGCAGATACTCTATACCTGGGACTCAAGACATGGTATGCAGGAAAAGATATACAATTTGACTTTTCTCAGATCCGGCCATGTGGAGCCCGCTTGAATACCATGGGTGGATACGCTTCCGGACCTGAGCCACTCCGGGCTTTGCTGGAATTTGCTCGCCAAAAGGTACTTTCACGACAGGGGAGAAGGCTTGATACTTTAGATGTGCATGACCTCATTTGTAAGATTGGAGAAGTCGTAGTAGCGGGAGGTGTTCGAAGAAGTGCACTAATCTCACTTTCGGATCTCGACGACGCTTCGTTACGTTCTGCAAAAGTCGGTCAATTCTGG
>JBMCLJ010000063.1:0-7987 GCA_048615375.1 Candidatus Dojkabacteria bacterium
CCGTATCCCTTCATTCCGTTTCCCGGAACGCGCGATCAGAACAATGGGTAAAATGTGGTGGTGGAAAAATAACGTAGATCTGAGGTCGGCATACGAAACGACGCACTCTCACTCCGCTGGTGTACTCCCTGAGCAAGACAGCATCAAGCAGGTTATTGCAAAAGCCAAAAAAGAAAAACGATCTGTCTTAAATAATTTTGAATCAAATGAGATTTTGAAAGGATGGGGAATCAATACCCCTCCAACTGCAGATATTAAAACCCTTAAGGAAGCGTTACAATTTACTTCAGAACATGGCTGGCCGGTGGTACTAAAGGTGTCTTCAAGCAAAATCCTTCATAAATCGGATCTCGGTGGGGTAATCGTAAATATTAATAATCGGCAAAAGCTTCAGAGCAGCCTTAAGACAATGCAGGAACGCATCAGCAAACTCGATCCGGAAGTTCGTCGCCACACGAAAATTCAAATTCAAAAACAAGTTACTGGTGGTAAGGAAATTATCGTCGGTGTGAAACATGACGCGAATTTCGGGCCAGTCATGATGTTTGGGGCAGGAGGAACCCTCGCCGAAATCATCCAGGACAGGAATCTGAAGATGCTCCCGATCAATGAACATGAAGCTACAGATCTCATCGAACAGTCAAAAATCTTCAAGTTACTCGAGGGGTATCGCGGAGAGAAACCTTATGACACTACCAGACTTAAAAAGCTCCTCACTCAAGTAAGTAATCTTGTGCAGAATTTTCCAGATATTGCCGATATTGAAATCAATCCGGTTATAATTACCTATGATAATGTGTGGGCGGTTGACGGTAAAATCATGCTCCATGAGCATACAGCAGAATAGCTTGAATAATGCCCGGAGCAATGTACGTAATCGCATTTTATTGATACAATCACACGACTATGAACCCAGCGCAGGATATATTGGACTTTTTGCCGTATGGTAATACTCTTTCTAAGGTACTGTTATACTTTATCGGTTCGGCGATCATCGCGTTTATACTTGCGCCTTTCATTATTAACATTTTATATAAATTACGTATTCACCGTGTAGCAAAAGGTGACGTGATCTCCCAGTCTGACTATGACAAAGGCAAAATCGGCACTCCTATTATGGGTGGTTTTATTGTCGTTGCAACTGTTCTACTGATTACCTATTTGTTTAATTGGGAGAGGAATTTCACCTTCTTACCGATTGGAGCATTAATCCTGTCATCATGTGTTGGTGGCATAGATGATTTGCTTAATATTTTCGGACAGGCGCGTAAACAGCCAAAACCGCTGAAACTCCATCTAAAACTTATCCGGGTTCATAAATCCTGGAGCATGCGGATTTTTTACTTTATTACTACTCCATGGGCAGTACTAAAACGCTTTTTTTTATTCCTTGGCTCAAAACCCAAGTCAGGTCTGCAAGTTCATGAAAAACTCATTGCTCAAGCATTTATAGGTATAACCGTAGGAGTGTGGGTGTACTATAAAGTAGGCTGGAGCGATGTCTGGATTCCTTATATCAGTTCGTTTGATTTCCTCACACAGCTGATTAACGCGTTTCCGTTTTTTATGGTTGATGAGGTAAGGAGTACTATAGATATTGGTGCTCTGATGATACCGTTTATCGCGGTTACAATAATGACAATTACGAACGCGGTGAATATTTCTGACGGTATGGACGGTATGGCAGCGGGTCTTTTGGTAAACGCGTTCCTTGGTTACACTATTATTGCATTTAATCTGTCTTTGCCGTTTCTGAATAACTCTACCGGTAATGAAGATTTTCGCTATATTTCGTATTTATGCGCTACAACGTCAGGAGCACTTCTGGCTTACCTGTATTTCAATGTTAAGCCTGCCCGCGTACAAATGGGAGACTTTGGCGCACTTGGACTGGGCACACTGCTATCAGTTATTGCGATCGTCCTGCATCGTGAATTCACCTTGCTATTCCTGTGTGGTGTATTTTTATTTAACGGTATTATCTCAAGGATTATCCAGAAAATATGGAGAAAAGCTACCGGCAAAAAGCTATTCCGAATGATTCCGCTTCACTATCACTTTGAGCTTAAAGGCTGGCCCGAAGAAAAAGTTGTCATGAGATTCTGGATTATCAGCGCCGTGCTGACAGCGATGGGTATTTGGCTCGGAAGCCTGATGGTATAAAACGTTAGAAGGTTTTAAAAATTTTGATACAATAGCGGTATGAGTACCAAAACTAATTCACCATATGATTATGTCAAAAATACTCATATGCGGCTTATTGTCATGCTCGCAGTAGGAAGCTTCCTCTTATTCTCAATCAGCATGATATGTCTCTTCTCTTTTCTTTTCTGGCAAAACTGGGATATCAGAAATAATGTCGAAAGTGTCAATGAAGAAGCGTTTGAATAATTCAAAAGGTGAGGTAACTATTGGCACATTGACTTAAGGTATTGTGTTATAGTGCAAAAGAAGCTTCTGAAGATACTGATCCGGGTTAGGGTTATACGGCGAAGCGATCGTTGCTGGTGTCGTAGCCCCCCTTGAAAAGTATCCCTTATACATCATCTGCATATACCCATGTATTGCCGCTTCAGGGCTTGGCCAGCTCACCGATCCATATCCCCAGCAGTTATATGGCTTGAAATTAACTCTACAGTATCCTGATTCTACGCCTGCAATCGCTACGAGCAGCTTATAGCTCACTCCATACGCGTCAGATACAGAAATAATAAGATCAGCGTAGTCTGCAAGATAGGTCCCTTTTCCACGTAAAAACTGTTCAAGTATAATAGCCCGTCCATCACGTGGTTTTACAGGTTCTTCGACAAGACCATAGTATAATGATGGCTCCTTGATGTGCATACTTGAAAGTGCATTACCGAGAACTATCCGGTCCTCAGCCCGAATATCTTTATATTCAAGTTGTGCCACGTATTGGCTAAAAATGCTAATAAGTAAGGTAAACGTGATAATCTGCAACAAAAATCGCAGCTTATATTGTACTTGTATCAATGTATTTTTTTTTATTCATATAGACTCTCTCCGACAGACGATGATGATGATGTCTGGGGCATGTGCCGGAAAAATGAACTGAGAGATTATACATAAAATTCAGAATTTCACAAAAACAGGATTAACTTTATTCTCAAGGTATTTCTTCTATATACCTTTGCACTTTTTCGGAGAACTTCTCAGGATATGGATTGTATACCTCGGATATCGTCTCAATTGTTCGCAGACCTTTAGAAAAGTACCACGTATTCATAAGCCGCATGTATTCCTGTATACCGGTACGAAGTGAACTCCAGGAGTAATCACCGTATCCCCAGCAATTATTTTCTCTGAACTGCACAAGGCAAAAGCTTGACTCTACACCAGCTAATGCCACCGGAATTTTATATGAAATGCCATATCTGTCAGAAAGTGAAATAACCAGATCAGAATACCCTGCAAGAGGAGAGTTTTTCTCCTGTAAGTATACTTCCAGTCTTATTGCCCGCATATCTCGTGGTCGAACCGGCTCAATTGGCAGGGTAAGTGAGTAACTCCTGGCCGGCTCAATGTTTTGCGTGCTTTCAACATATACCTTCCCGCCGTAGTAGGCGTAGGCTGAAGAGTTTGGGACACTATTTGTCAACAAAACAAGATGCAGGAATACTACAAAAACAATTGTTATAAAGCTTGCTTTTAATAAAATAATAATCTTATTGTAGTTTCTTGACACGCAAGGTACCAGCTTATGTACACTTTTCCGTGAGTCACTAGACTGTTAGAAAACGACAATACAAATTCTATAGTAAATACAGTTAAAAGTATAGCCCGCTATCGGATGCATGCGCATGATAGACAAATACGCGTAAAAATAAGCTATAATCCCCCCGAAGCTTCAGGATACACAGGTATTTGATACGCTGCAATAACATATGGATACTAGTAAGAACAAAGGCTCTTTACGTATACTACTTCTAACACTTTTAGCGGGTGGATGCTTCATTGTTCTTATATTGATCAGGCAATTTCATGAAAAACCAGACTCTGAAACCGAAGAAAATAGCAATCCAATCGCGCTGGAAGCGGTTCCAGTTACCAGCCATACCGTCCAGAAATTCAAGAAAAAGAAAAACTGGAAACCAGTTAGTATACTGACAATTATACTCAGCATCCTTATAGTACCGTACCTCTTTTACTTTTCTATTGCTCATAATTACAGGGATCTTATTTTTTCCGATATTAAGAATGTGCCTGAAATGAATACTGCTTTAGTCCTTGGCGCAGGTATAATCGATAATAAACGCCCAACGAAGACACTCTTGAACCGGCTTGAAGCAGCTGCGGAGCTGTATCATAACGGTAGAATAGAAAAAATTATTCTCAGTGGGGATAACAGTGCGGTGGATTATAATGAACCACAGGTAATGATTGATACTGCAATTGAATTGGACATTCCGCGTGAAGCGCTCCAGCCGGATTATGCCGGGAGAAGAACATATGACAGTTGTTGGAGAGCGAAAGAGATTTTTTCACAGAATAAAATTATTGTAGTAACTCAAAGCTATCATATCGTACGCAGTGTTTACCTCTGCAACAAACTTGGGATTGAGGCATACGGCTATACAGCCAGGACCCACGAGAATGACGCAAAATTATGGAGCTATCAGGTTATCAGAAATAACTACGCCATCATTGTCAGCTCTTTTGATGTCTATATCCGTAAACCGGATGTAATTGGTGGTAATAAAATCCCAGTATAATTACCTATTTTCTTAATGACTCAAGCTCTTTGATCATATCTCTGTATTCAGCCGCTTTAAAAAATTCAAGCTCATCAGCTGCAAGCTTCATTTTCTCCCTGTATTCTTCGAGAAGCTCTTCGATCTGAGCGGAAGTCATATCTTTCCCTCCAGTCTTTTGCTTTGCTTTGCGCGATTCGGCCTTTGCTGTCTCTTCTTCCTGACTTCGTTGGAGCTGGTCAGTTATTTCTTTAACAATTGGAGTAGGCGAAATATTATGCGTTTTGTTAAAAGTCACTTGAATATCCCTTCTCCTCCTGGTTTCTTCAATGGCCAGTCGCATAGACCCGGTAACATAATCTGCGTACATAATTACTTTTCCTTCAACATTTCTTGCTGCCCGACCAATAGTTTGTATGAGTGAAGTCTGGTTACGCAGGAAACCTTCTTTATCAGCGTCAAGAATTGCCACAAGACCTACTTCAGGAAGATCCAGACCTTCACGGAGCAGGTTGATACCTACTACAATATCATAAACACCTAGACGAAGAGCTTTCAGTATTTCTACGCGTTCAATAGTATCAATATCGCTATGCAGGTATTGCACTTTAAAGCCCTGTTCGTTGAGATAATTACTTAGCTCTTCAGCCATGCGCTTGGTGAGTGTAACAGCCAGGACTCTCTGATTGTGTTCAATTTTCGCTTTAATCTCTTTTTCGAGGTCTTCTACCTGCCCCATTATTGGTCGTACTTCAATTACCGGGTCTAAAAGTCCTGTAGGACGGATAATTAATTGAGCTATACCTGTGGTATGGTAATCATCATACGTCAGCCGGGTAATAATTTTATTATAGAGACGTGCTTGTTTATCATCCTTATCTTCTGATTTACTGATGAATGAAAGAAGCTCCTTATCAGTACGTTTATACACTCTTTGTGCTTCTTGAATGGATCGCGTTAATTCCCACTCCTGTGGTGTTGCGGAAACATACACGGCTTGATTGACACGTTTTGAAAATTCTTCGAAATTAAGAGGACGATTATCCAGAGCGGAAGGTAATCGAAACCCGTAATCTACAAGGTTTTTCTTTCTTGCACGATCACCGTGATACATACCCCGTACCTGAGGAAGGGTAATATGAGACTCATCAATAAACATCAAGTAGTCATCAGGAAAATAATCAAGAAGGCACGATCCGGGCTCACCGGGTTTGCGCCCTTCAATCACTGCAGAATAGTTTTCAATACCATTACAGTATCCCACTTCTTCCAGCATTTCTATATCATAATTTGTACGTTGCTTGATTCTAAGCGCTTCAACATCCTTACCTGTCGACTCGAAAAACCTGATTTGTTGTTGTAGTTCATCACGGATAAAAGGAATTCTGTCTTTGAGTACATCAAAGGGAGTAACATAGTGCTTTGAGGGAAATACATCAAGCTCTTCAAAATCCCCAAGGTATTGACCGGTTACCGGGTCAATAGCCTTAATTGAATCAACTTCGTCCCCAAAGAATTCAATACGAAACACCCTGTCTTCATATGACGGGTACAGATCCACAGTATCTCCTTTTACCCGGAAACATCCTCTCCTGAAATCTATATCATTTCTGACATACTGTATATCTACTAATTTTCGAAGTAGTTTATTTCGCTGTATCATCTCTCCCTTTGCAATCGAAAACGAAAGCAATTCGTAATTCTCGGGTGAACCAAGACCATAGATACACGACACGGAAGCGACTATAAGCACATCCCGACGGGTCAACAAGCTCTGTGTAGCAGCGTTACGATATTTCTCAATCTCTTCATTTATCTGTGATTCTTTCTCAATATACAAATCCCGCGCTGGAACATACGCTTCAGGCTGATAGTAATCATAGTAGCTGACAAAATACCGCACAGCATTATCAGGGAAAAAAGCTCTAAACTCCGCAGCGAGTTGGGCAGCCAGAGTTTTATTATGTGCCAGAACCAGGGTTGGTTTCTGGACTCTTTCAATGATATTTGCCATAGCGAAGGTCTTTCCTGTTCCTGTTGCGCCAAGCAGTACCTGCTGGTTCATCCCTTTCCCTACGCCTTCAACTAATTTATCTATTGCTTGTGGTTGATCACCGGTTGGGCTGTACTGCGAAACCAGTTTGAACGTTTTATTCTTCATAGTGTTTTGCCAATTTATAATTATAGTATAGACATCAGGAATTAAAAATAGACTATTGTCGTGGTGAAGTATTCATACTGATTATATATTTCAAATTATAAAAAATTTGCTATCATAAATATTGAGAGAAGAACTATGTAACTCTCAACTTACTTAATTAATGTTAATGAAAATTAACATGCTCTGAATTATGACAAATGCAAAAATACAAAATCTTGTAAAACAAGCCCAGATGGGTGAAAAAGAAGCGTTGGCAAAATTATATAATCTTTTTTTTGACCAAATATACTATTTTGTATATTCGAGAGTGAACAGCGTTCATGAAACGCAAGAGATAGTTTCTGACGTGTTCCTTTCGATGGTAGAAGGGATTCATAAATTTAAAGGTCAATCTTCTTTTAAAAATTATATGTTCGGGATCACAAAAAATAAGATTCGCGATTATATAAAGAATAAATACAAAGCTGGCAGTTATGTACTGCAAAGCAACCTTGATGAAAACCTTTTCGAAAACATAACAGTTGAAGAGGTTGATACCAGTTACCGGAATCGCTTGCGAAAAGTACTCGGTAAGGTCTATAATGTTATGAAACCTAGATACGCTAAAGTGCTTGATTTGAGGTACAATCAGATGAATACTGTAGGAGAAACTGCCCAGAAGCTCGGGATTTCGGAGAACAATGTAAAAGTTATACAACATCGCGCAATAAAAGAAGCGAAAAACATTTGGGAAAATCTCGATGAAAAAGAAAGAAAAAAATATTTCAATTAACTTCAAAGATACTGAAAACTTCAAAAACTGCCTATGGAAGAGTATATCCAGTGATTGCTGTCAAGGTAGTCACTGGTGTTATTCTTATAGTGAGAAAAAACTTTTTCTGCTAGTGCTGGGTGTTTTAATTTCACTTGGCGCGATAGTTTTTATATCACTACAACACACGAGAGAATATACTTCCATACGTGAGCAGCTTCATACGTTCCAAATATCAAACGAAGACCGGCTGAATGACCTCAATACTACATCAGACGATTTGCAACCTAATGTAAATACAGTAAGTTCGCAGTAAGTTTTGATATATTCGTTATGAAAAGCAATACATATTACAAATTATAT
>JBMCLJ010000064.1:0-7893 GCA_048615375.1 Candidatus Dojkabacteria bacterium
ACGCTCAGGTTAAGTTGCAATGGCGTATGCCAGATACTTCACTGAACAGACCTGGCTTTCATTGTTTAACGGCAAGTATTGTATAATAATTTCCTGCAACTACATGAAGGGGTAGATTTGCTTCAATGATGATAGACACATTAGAAATACAAGAATTTTCCAGGAAAGTCTGGGATTTTTATTCCAGGCATTCTCGTGTCCTTCCCTGGAGAGAAACAGATAATCCCTATCACATCCTTGTGTCCGAGGTCATGCTCCAGCAGACGCAGATCCAGCGTGTACTGCCTAAGTATGCTGAATGGCTACAAAACTTTCCGGATATTCAGACCTTGGCTGAAGCGTCTCTGAGCGATGTTCTTTCCGCGTGGAGCGGGTTGGGGTATAACCGCCGCGCAAAAGCATTAAAAGAAACAGCGGGAGTAATCGCTTCACGCTACGGAGGAGAAGTTCCGGTACGAGTTGAAGATTTGCTCAAATTACCGGGGATTGGTCCTTATACCGCTGGCGCGGTGTACACGTTTTCGACCAACAAACCTTCAGTTATCATAGAAACGAATATTAGAGCGGTGTACCTGTATCACTTCTTTTCCAAACGTAGAGAAACTGTACACGATAAAGAAATTTTACCAATAATTGAACACACTCTTGATGGAGAAAACCCACGCCACTGGTACTACGCGCTTATGGATTATGGTGCGTGGATCAAAAAAACCTACGGCAGCCTCAACGCCCGAAGCAAGCACTGCACGCAACAAACCCCTTTCAAAGGCTCCAGACGGGAAATCCGGGGAAAAGTACTTAAAGAACTACTCCAGTCAGGCTCTCTGAAAACTACTGAATTTATGAAAAAATACAAGCTTGATGAATCCATCACTGTGTCTGTAGTGCGTGAACTGGAAAAGGAAAAGTACATTGTAGAGGATGGAGGAGAGCTGAGGATTACGGGAGAAGAAGACATGGTTTAATCAGACTTACACTCATGTGGTATAATCACACTATATGTCTAGAGAAGTCGTTATTCCATATGATGAAAAAAGTGAATTAATAAGTGAATTTCTCTCATATCCCGGGGTGAGTACGGGAACCTTAGGATTGAATCTAGCTGCTGCTGGTATTGTTAATCAAATCACCACACAAGACTCGTTCATGGATCTTGCTTTAATTACTACATCTCCATCTATTTTGGTTGAACAGCTAATTAGACCAATCTGGTTACCACACCCAAACACAGTAGAGGTGCAAAAAACGGGAATAGTTAGAGCTAATCAAATACTAGATCAAAGCATCATACCAGGTGTACGACTTAGCCCATTACATATACTGTTTGGATATCTTAGTTCAGGACCGATTATCACTGCTATGAAAAATATGGTAACGGGAATGTACTACGGTGTTGAAGCATTAAGGGAAGGCGATACCGCATCTATAAAACAGTATCTTGATAGAATCACTCAGCTAGCCGATAATGATAGAGAAATACACCTTTCGGCATTACTTGGAGAAAGTACACCGAGTAGATTTAAAGTAATATATGACATTCGAACACAACCTTGGATTCACGAGTTCTTAAAAATCCCAAATATAGGTGCTCAAAAGTTTCGATCTGCCATTTTATACGCATGCCTTTATCAGATGAAATTCAGTAAAGCGAAAGAAATAGGATTCAGCGAAATACCCACTGAAGTTTTTCGCCCCAAAGAACTACATGAAGCTATAAATACATTAACGCAAATGAATAAAACAGAACAAGCAAAAGTTGTTCACGAATTAACCCTTCTTTATCAGCAACTTATCAACAACGATGTTATTTCATTACCTGATTTCGAGCAAATTAAAGCACACATGAACTCTGTCTTAGCAAGTATCCGAAAAAGTATTGACACACATAGACTAAATATGACTAAACTTGAAGCAAGTGCCAAAAGTGATCTCACAACCATAACTCTTAAAGACCTTGCAAATTCCTATAAGCCAAATGCAGTACTTAGGTTTCAAGCATATAAAGAAGATGATTAAATGATGACAATCACTTCACTTTAACAACGAAAAATAATGGGAAGTCTCTATATACCAGATCACGCTCAATTAACTCCTTTTCAAGATAAACTTACACAATCCCGCTGGATCGGATCGCTTGCAATTACCTAAACATGCCCTGGCTAAACCATATGAGGTTTTCTACAATAAGCCATCATGTCCCATGACCTGCTTAATTTTATCCTGCCTGGACTGGCTGTCATAGTCCTTGTTCCAACAGCTTTCTTTGTCATTACAATCATTATTTATCGAGGATATAAAAAAAACCAGACAAACCCGATTAACGAAGTTACTACACGGCAAATACTCTCAGAGAAGCTCACACAGTATCCTTTGCTACCAATGAACTTTGACCAAAACCTAACATTCTTAGGTATGTATAACTATGAATATTCTCAGATCCTTGCACGATATAAAATTACTGTATGGCTCTGTAATGAAAAAGAAGAGCCTGCGTGTGTCTTTTACGCTGACGCGCAAGACTCAGCACCGACACGAGGAGAGTTTATCGGTGTTATGGACGCGTACAATCTTCGCATATCACTCAGCAATGATCAGGTGTACTGGTATTTTTTTAATAATTCAATAGTTGGATATTCGTATTTTCGTTTCAATAGTATAGTAAGTTCAGTAAAACAACCTGAAGAAAAACAGATATTTACAACTGACCATAAACTGAGATTTATGAGCAACCGCATATCAAAAGGTCTCTTTCATATCCTTGATGCTCAAAACCAGGTTGTTGTGGCTACAGTAAAACTTGGGAAAACTATTCGCAGACCCGCAGGAACACATCAGAGACCAGTATATTGGGAAAAATCCGCGGACTCATTCATAATGTTTGATAAAAACTACGCGATATCCCTTGAAGAAAAAGCACTCGTCTATATGTACTTTGCAAAAGAAAAAATGTTTTCGTATTAGAACAAGATAGACTCACTATGGTATAATAGAGATAACCTTATGACCTACTATTACTCGACAGCTACACGAAGAATCCTGGCTTTTTTTCTTGATTATAATTACTTACATCATCGGTAGTATTATTTTTGGGATTGTAATTAGATTCTTTGATATGCCAGCAAGCTATACTTTGTTTCCAGTTGATATTACTGGATCTAATGGGCTGAATTTTACTACACAAGTTCGAATAAACCTCGTTTTTTGCCTGGGTTCATTATTTACCTTACTAATTATTCCAATCATAACCAGTGGATACACTCCAGGAAAAGCTATTTTCCAAATGAAAATTGTTAAATCAGATGCAATGAAAGCTTCAATAATTAGTTACGCTGTAAGAGAATTACTTATTGATATTATCACTGTGACATTAATATCTATCATTTTCATTATTCAAAACATGACTATTCAGGCACTTATTCTCGCAATTATCCTAACTATTTTAAAACTATCAGAAGTAACATTTAATTTCGTTTCTTTATTCTTTACAGAAAAAAAAAACGGACAGTATCTGACTACCTGGCAGGTACGGTAGTCGTACAGGAGTAATCAGAGAAGACAACCTTAATTACATTGTATTATGAAAATCGTAAACGACTTCAAACAGTTTCTCTTACGTGGTAATGTTGTAGAACTCGCGGTGGCGGTGGTAATAGGTGCTGCCTTTAACCAGGTTGTTACATCATTCGTACAAAATATCATCACCCCACTTATCGCCTCCTTCGGCGGAATACCAGACTTCTCTGAGCTCTCGTTCACTATTTCATTTCGCTTGAATCTGATTGTATTGAGAGTAGGGAAGTAGTATATCCTGAGAATTCAGATCACTCCAGGTAAGTTCTGAAACATCCTCCTGAATCTCAACATTAGACTCAACAGTAGGATTACCCTTGTAGGTTAATTGACTTACGCCTTCAATTTCAGCATTGAGAGCTTTTTCAACTTGTAAAAATGCTTGCGAATTATTAAGTAACGTAATATCGCTATTTTGAACTTCGAAATCAAACGCACTCATCGAACTCCGATTCAGCAAAGCAGTGAGCGTATTTGCTCGTCCTTGCATTTCTATAGAGCCACGTCCCTGAACCTCTACTTCCAGGCTCTCTATTGATTCAAAACCATTTATGGATACACGCCCGGAATGATTAGACACTTTCTCCAGATCTGGCGTACTGATAACTACTTTTGTTTCACGCATACATCCCAGACAGAGGACATCACCTCCACCTTCAAGGGTGATAACTAGCCTTGTATCAATAATCTGGTGTATAAGATATCTTTGATTGCCTTCAATACGTATCGAATACATATCCCCATATTCTATGCTAAAAGTGGAATCGTGATAGTACTTTCCAGCGTGAATCTCAACTTTGGAAAATGCTGGGAGATTTTCTGTGGAGCTATAATAGTTTGCTTCATACTCACTTTCAATCTTTGGAACGTAGTTTAGCAAGAGCCCTGCCCCTGCAAGTATTGAGAGAACCCATACCCCAACCAACGTTAAGCTAAGTACTGAGAACGGTTTTAGCATAATTCTTCGATTGAACAGTAAGTAAACTCCTAACAGTAGGATTACAATAATTGGAAGCACTGCTACAAAGTAAAGAAATAACACAGTAACATATTCCCAAATGGAAGAGGGCATATGTGTAACCGGCAGGTCAATTTCAGGAGAATCTCTAAAGAAAAAAATAATAAGCACAAACAATGTAGTGAGAAGGAATGCCAGAAAAGATGCTATTACTAAAGCGAACCCCGTCAATCTAGGGATTACAGTCATACCGATTTTAATCATACTCCGGAGAACAATACCCATAATCTCAAAAGGAATAAGCAGCCCTCTAATCAGTGAATGCATGACATTGTTCTGCTTATTCTCTAAATGTGTCTCTTTTTTAGAAAACAGCCTTCGTATCGACTCAAGATCTCTTCTTCCAGCTTTCATTGACGCTTTGTCAGTCACATTACGCGCTTCGGGGATAAAAAGGGAAATAAGCACATACACTGCTGGAATAATTACTAAAAAACCCGGATACAAGAAACAAAGCAGAATGCTTGCACTCAGGAAAATCATCCTGATAATAATCGGGTCAAAACTAAAGAATTGAGAGATGCCCCCCAGAAGCCCAAGGAATATCTGACCTTCAGGATCACGGAATAATTTCCGACTGGTAACAAACGGCTTTTCACTATTTTTTGTATCTGAATGTACATCATCAAATTGCTCAGGTATGCCAATTTTAGTGATTATGTCATTAACCTGCTGCATTCGAATGACCGCACGTGGGTTGAATTGGCTAATTGTGAGTAACTCAGCAATCCGATTTTCAATATCAGAAATAATATCTTCATTTTCTTCGAGGTCTGTGAAATATTCTTCAAGACTTTCGAGATACTGTTGTAGTCTGCTGCGCGCGTCTTCCTCTATATAGAATGCTATGCCACCCAGGCTTATTGTTAATGCTTTTCTCATGATTGTTTTTGTAATGACTTAATAGATTTTGTTAGTAAACTCCACTGATTTGTAAGTTCTGCTGCGACCTGCTCACCTTTTTTGCTCAAAGAATAGTATTTTCTTGGAGGACCTTCGCTTGATTCCACCCACTCGTACTCGAGAAGTCCTTCCCGTTTCAGTCGATTGAGTAGGGGATAGAGCGTCCCTTCAACCACGATAAGCTCTACCTCTTGAAGCGTTTTAATAATATCTGAGGCGTACACTTTTCCTTTAGAAATAATTATAAGCACACAAAACTCAAGTATTCCCTTGCGCATCTGCGAAGTATTTTTTCCAATGGCTGTTTCAAGATCAGACATAGTACCATGTGTTACATAGTACTATATTACACAGCCTAAATTCTGTCAATAAAACCATAAACAGCCTTTTTGAAAATAATAAGTACTATCTCAAGGATAGAAACACAACATGTAGAATATGAAAGCGGTTACAAGCTAAAGCGCTTCATCCGCTATCGCTTGATTACTTGTCATAGATCTTTATAGTGCCAGACGAATTATATTCGCTACTGAAGTCGAATAGCATACATTGAATGCACAATGTATATCCCCATGCCAATAACCTTCGTAGAGCAATCCATATAATTAACAGGTATCGGTAAAAGAGTATCTCTGAAGCAGCTTTTTGGTTGAGTGAAAGAGCAGCAGCCTCGTAATGCATCGCACAAGACATACAATGAAAAAATATGAACGAACGGAATCTTGTATCCCACGGAATATTCTCATCCACTTTTTCCAGTTCTCCTGAAAATCGATAGTGAAGATTAAGCCATAAGAAACGAAAAAAGTCCTTGAAAAATCCTTTGTTATTTTTATTTATAGCCGTAAAATTACTATTGAGCCTGTTAATCACAGCCTCATCGTCAAATTCATAGAGCACCATAATCTGCATGAGCGCAATACCTTGATACGTATCTATATTCTCGTTTAAATGATCCACAAGCTCTTCACCGGAAGAACCAGGCAGCCGGATATTCATAATGACAATATCCGGCTTTGTGATCACAATATAGCCGAGTCCTTCGACCCTATTATCAGAAGCGTAAGTCTTTACTGAAGTCCCGAGCTGCTTTCCCAGCTCCCGAAACAACAAACGATAGATCTTCCTGCTTGCATGGTCAGGCTCAATAATAACAACTTTTATAACAGGTAATGACAAAAAGTATTCAATATCTAGCTATATGCGCAGCATACGCAAATTTGCACTTGTACGCAATGTTGACTACAATAATATACATCATTGTACAAGCCCTGACACTGCCATGCCTCAACGCTTCCTAACATCCCTTCACTACATCCAAAAGAAACTCAGGAACAAGTACATACTCTGGAGCATAATAACGGTACTTGCTATAAGCATAACCATCCTCGTAATCGTCTTCTATGATACCGGAACGAGAGCAAAAATCCACGGAACTGCCAATGAGACCTTATACAAGGTTCCAGAGTCTGTAACCTTGAATGGGATGCTTATACAGTTTGAAGAAGCAGCTACGACAGACACGGTGGTGCACTATGAAGTGAGTGGTGGCTCAGCAGTACAGGGAGAAGATTACGAATTATTTGGAAACTCCATCTCAGTCCCTCCCGGCAAAACTGAAACGACAATACCTCTACGTGTAGTTAATGATCAATTGCGTGAGCCAAACGAAACAATTACATTCAATATATTTACAGAATCAGGAGGTACACTTGAATCAAGTATCACTGTAACCTATACTATTCTGGACGATGATGATACCAACGGCAGTTATGTCCAGGGCACGGCGGTCTTACCCGCTGCAGTACCCGACTTGCAGCTCTGGCTGGACTCCAGGGATGAATCAACCTTAAACCTCACTACCAACAATCTCACTGAATGGAAAGACAAAAGTAAGCAGAACAACCACTTTACCCAGCCAAACGCCACCTACCAGCCAGCCTATGATGCAGAAGAAAAAGCGATTGTCTTTGATGGCAGTGATGATTTTTTAAGCAATAGCGACATACTCACCACTACTGACTTTACCAACCAGGAAGTAACCATGATCGCCGTGTATAAGCCTGATAACGATACTCAGTACAGCGTGACTGATACCGGCAGCTCTACTAGCGGATATTGGAGATACTCAAGCAATAACCATGGATACTTCGATGAGTTTAGAAGTAAAAGACTGGAGCAGACACCACCTGACATGCCCTCTTCCGGCAAGCACATAGTGACCATGCAGTCCGCACCGGGAACGGGTACCTACAAAATCTGGCTTGATAACGAGTTAAAAACTCAGAAAGATCCTGAATGGGGAGTCCAGAACGACTTTTTGATAGGAAAAGGAGCACATGGTGGTCCCCTGCGCGGTAATGTATACGCCCTGGTAGTATACAACCGTGCTTTAACTGAAC
>JBMCLJ010000065.1:0-7845 GCA_048615375.1 Candidatus Dojkabacteria bacterium
TAACTTAACTTTACCTTTTGTTATTCTTGCCATAATAGATTAGTTTCTAGGTTTCTTACGAGGGCGTGTACCTCCAAACCGTAACGGAGTATTATCTACTAAACTTAAAATCCGATAATTTCCATTACCAAGTTCTTTTACAGTTAACTGCTTTGCTGCTCCTGCACCTTTCAGGAACACATCCACTTCCTGCACATTGTACTTCGCTATCTTTGTATTAAGGTCATTAGCTGCTCTCTGTCCAGCATAGGGGGTACTCTTTCTTGATCCTTTAAAGCCAACTACACCAGCGCTACTCCACGCGTGCACCTGACCTACGGTATCAGTAAATGTCAAAAGTGTATTATTATAAGTAGCATTGATGAAAATCTTTCCTTTTGGAATACTTTTCTTTTTTTGCTTCTTGGTTTTCTGAATTTTTGCCTTAGTTGTTTTTGCCATACTATATATACTACTTCTTAGCTACTGGTTTGTTTAATCCTCCTACCGCTATCTTCACCTTTCCTTTTCGGGTCCGGGAATTGGAGCGAGTGTTCTGTCCACGAACTGGCAGACCTGCTCTATGCCTCATTCCTCTGTAGGTTTTAATGGTTTTAAGCCGATTAATATCCCGATACAGTTTCTGTCGTAGATCCCCTTCTACCATGTATTCTCCTGATTCAACTTCAATACGAATTTTCCCAAAGTCTTCATCTTCAATATCCTTAATTTTACAAGTCGGGTCTATACCTGTTTTTTCTGTTATTTTCTCAGCAGAAGATTTCCCTATTCCATATATCTGTTGTAATCCATAGAGAATAGATTTATTTTGCTGCAATGTGACACCTGCAATTTTTGTATTTGTAGCCATAATATATTATCGAGATTTCTTAGACTTTTTTACACTTTTCGCAAAGCCTCTCCACTGCCTCTGATTATGTCTTCGATTTCTTGTACAGTAGACATATAGTATGCCCTGTCTTTTTACAGCATAGCAGTGTTCACAACGAACTTTTACACTTGATCCTGTTTTCATAGACGTTTAATTATTCTTCCTCTATTTAAATCATATTTGCTTAATTCGATCTTTACCCTGTCGCCATATGCCACCTTAATATATGCTTTGCGCATTCTGCCAGAGATATATCCTATCAAATCTTTTTTTATACCATTGATTTCTATCTCAATAAGAAACTCTGTCCCGCGCAAACACTCCTTAACTTTTCCTTCTAAAATAACTTTATCATTATCGTTCATGTGTAGCTAAAACCTTGCGAATTATACATAAGAGATACAGAATTAGCAAATCTTATCAGACTATAAACGCTCTCCTAAAAGACATTATACTACATACCCACTCACCTACCAAGTATTCACCCAAAACACACGTCCAGTATTATACCACCGTCACTATTTCGGGGCCATCTTCGGCAATAATTACTGTATGTTCAAACAATCCTGAAAGCACTCGCCTTCCCCTTGTATGCACTACCCAGTTATTTTCTTCAATTTCGTAACTATTATCGTCACTCATGACTGATATTGATTCGATGGCAAATACCATGCCCTGCTCTATCGTCATTCCTTCACCATTGTGCATACCTTCACCAGGAATCTCAGGATTTTCGTGCAAATTTTTTCCAATACCATGCCCAACAAAGTCTCTCATCAGGCGAAAGTCTTCACCTACAAGTCCATGACGCATAGCTTCTGAAATATCGCCTATGGAATTCCCGACAATTGCAGCTTGAATACCCTGCATCATAGATGTTTCCGTTTTCTTTACAAAATTCTCTACCTCAGGGGCTACAGGATGAATCATAACAGTGTACGACATATCAAGGTTAAATCCTTTATACACAATACCCATGTCTAAACCAAAAATATCCCCTTCACGAAACGCCTTGTTTGTAGCGAATCCATGGACTACGACATCGTTTAAATTTGCACATATCGCATACGGAAAACCCTTATAGTGAAGAAATGCAGGCTTAACTTTGTACTTTTTACAAAGAAACCGCGCATATTTATCTACTTCTATAGAAGTATTACCTTCGACTACAAGCTTTTGCAATTCTGCAAAGATACTGGCTAATATCATGCCTCCTTCACGAATCAATGCAAGCTGTTCAGGCGTTTTAATCAAATGACTACCCATCCCTACAGTTCCTCAAACTTCTCGTAATTTTTGGTTAATACCAATGCGTCGAGTTGCATCTTTATCGCCAGCACCGTCGGTACAACAATAAGTATACTTGTACCTCCAGCGATAAAGTTCTCAATACCGGAAGAAACGTCAGAATTATAAATTCCAAATATGAATGGCAGACTTGAGACAAGCGCTATCACTAAACCGCCCCAGAATGTAACTCTTAAAATAGTTTTTGAAAGATATTCAATAGTTTCCTTGCCTGGCCGTACGCCTGGTATAAATGTCTTTCTGGATTTCAAATCATTCGCTATATCTTCTGGCTTCATTATGACAGTGATAAAAAACAAACTGAAAAGTACGACGAGAAGAAAATTAAGCGCGTAATAGTAGAGACTGAATTGCTGGTTTAGCCATCCTTCCGAAGCAAATCGGAGAGCATTCCCGAATGTCGGGAATCGATCCTGAATTTGCGTTCCAAAAAATCGATATATCACCTGTGGCAAAAGCAGCAATGAAGAGGAAAAGATGATAGGCATAACCCCAGGAGCTAAAATCTTGACAGGAAGGTATGAGCTTTCCTCAGTTGTTTTTTGCATTGATCTAATTCGACTTACAAACTTTATTGGAATCTTTCTGAAAGACTCATTGAAAAATGTTATTATAGCAACTAACTGTAATGAAAGCCCTAGATAAAACCCGAATCTATACTCTATATCGTTTAAACGTGAAGTATACGTTTCCCAGAGAGAAATGGTATCACGTGTAAACTCCGTGTCTACTTTAAGCACAAATACTACAAATCCCGGGATCGCAATGATCAGTGCAGTGTACAAAAAAGCAAGAGGATATTTTATCAGCTTTGACGTATGTCTGAATATAAAGAATCCTGCTTTATAAAGGGCGATTAGCAGAGCAATGATTACAATGAACAATAGCATTTCTACCCCAAGCGCAATCCACACTTTCTGAAGAAAATTAGAAGTGGTAATACCGGCAAATACTTGTGTAATTGAGGTAGGTAGAGAAGCTAAAATTCCTGCTGTAATGATGACTGATATACCACCTCCCTGTCTTCCACCAAGCCCTTTTTCTGAAATCAATTCCGCGAGCCACACTAAAAGCATGGTTCCACCGGTTAACACGATAATTAATGAAGCAATTCTAAAGGTAGAAATTGGTTCGATAAGCTCCTGAGAGCGTAATAAAAGATAAATTCCAAATGATTGGAGAGCTGCGAGAGGAACAGTAAGTAACCGTGTCCACTGATTAATAATCTTTCGTCCAACTTCTCCCATCTTCTGAAGCTGCTCAATTTTAGGAACTATTGAACCCAGCAGCTGAAATATAACTGAAGCGTTAATGAATGCAAATAATCCTACCGAGATTATAGAAAACTGACTGAGAGTTCCTCCTGCAAGCACATTAGCTATATTAAAAAAACCACTTTGCTCACCCCCAAACAGTTCCTGTAGAGCATCAGCGTTGATACCTGGTGCAGGTACTTTTGCCAGGAGGCGAAAAATAAACAAAAGAATAAGTGTAAAAACCAGTCTCCTGACAATCTCTTTATTATTCAGATACGCTTTTAGTTGTTTTAGAAAGTTCATCTTGGTTTGATATTGAAACAGGTTTTGTTCTATTCTTCAACCTTTCCTCCTGCTGCTACTATTCTTTCTTTTAACGCGGCACTGACAGGAATACCTGTTTTCACATGAACCTTACTCAGTTCATATTCCCCGTAGTCAGTCGATCCAACGAGCTTATAGGTTTTCGCATCCTGGCTGATGACTTGTATCGACTCAACATCAATAGTATATACACCTTTTTCTAATAAGGTTGTAATACGTACAGCAACATGGTGCTTTTTGTGCATTGCTGACTTTGATCTATTTTCTGCACCACGGAAGCGTGGCAGACGTACTATCAAAGTATTTTTGTCTCCATGAAAGCCTTTCCTGAGATGGTAACCTGCTCGTGATTTCTGCCCCTTCTGTCCTTTACCAACTGTATGCATGCCTTTTCCTGACCCAGTCCCTCTGCCGATTCTTTTCTTTCTACCTGTTACTATTTTTTTAGAATGTGTTCGATTCATATGCAAATCAATTACTTACTTAATCTTTTTAAAGCGCTCATAACACAGTACGAATTTGTAACCTTGTTACTTGTTCCGTAAATTTTTGTGTATATATCTTTAATACCAGCAAGCTCAAGTATTGGTCGAATTGCGTTGCTTGCAATAATTCCAGTACCAGGTTTTGCAGGTTTAAAGAATATCTGCGCACTTTTATACTTTTCCATGGTTTCAAACGGTATTGTTTGATCAACTAATTTTACTTTCACCAAGTTTTTCTTAGCTTTACTTGTTGCTTTTTCAATAGCTGACCGAGGGTCACCGCCTTTTGATAATGCCAATCCAACTCTTCCTGATTTATCTCCTACTGCTACAACTGCAGTAAACCTCATCTTTTTACCACCCTTAACTACCTTGGTTACCCTTCTGGTAAGAAGAGTAGCGCTCTCATAAGCACTATCGTTTTGTTTGTTGTCTTGTTTGTATGCCATAATTTAGAATTCTATTCCATGTTCTCGTAAACTATCAGCTAAGGCTTTTACCCTACCATGAAAACGATACCCTCCTCTGTCAAAAACAACCTTTGTGTACTTTCCTTTTTCAAGCTTCTTGATCTCTTCTGCAAATGCTTTACCAAGGGCACGTGCTTTCTCAGTTTTAGTTCCTTCAGTATTTTTTAGAGATTTCGTACTCATACCAGCAAGTGTTCTATTTCCTTCGTCATCTATGAGCTGAACCTGGAGTGATTTATTACTTCGATATACCGATACTCGAGGTCTTTTTAATGTTCCGCTCACTTTTTTGCGTATTCGTAGATGTCTTTTAGTTCTTTGACTTGCCATAATTAATTATTACGCTCCTTTAATTTCTTTCTTGATTAACTTCTCACCCTGATACTTAATACCTTTTAATTTGTATGAATCAGGTGGCCTGACTTCTCTTATTTTTGCAGCAATATCACCCACCAGCACCTTGTTAATACCAGATACAGTAATGACATTCTCGTTAACTGAGAACTCAACACCTTCAATCTTACTAATTCTAACGGGATGAGAATAGCCTACATTTAGTACTAAATCACCACCATCAACATTAGCTCTATATCCAATACCATTGAACTCAAGCTTTTTCTCGACACCCTTTTCAACGCCTGTGATCATGTTCTCCACCAGCTTTCGATAGAGACCCTGGTACTGGGTACCTCTTCCCTTTACCTGCTCAACAAAAACCTGCCCCTCTTTCTGCACAAATTTAACAGAACCGTTCTGCATGAGCTCTAACTCCCCCTTGGGACCCTTTACTTTAACGAGCTTCTTATCTACCTCAACAGTAACTCCTTGAGGAACAATTATTTCTTTTTTTCCTAACTTTGACATAATCTAATATAATTACCAGACATAAAACAGATATTCACCACCTGCACGATCTTTCCTTGCTTTTTCATCAGAAATAATACCTTGTGAAGTTGATAGTACCGCAATACCTCTACCTCCCTTAATCTGCTTTACGTCTTTTACTCCAACGTATTTTCTAAGGCCCGGACGTGAAACTCGTTTCAATTCGTTGATTTTGTATTGATTATCAACCTTGAGATGTACGGTAATGTTGCCAGTCTCCTCGTCAATCTCATAACGCCCTAGGAATCCATAATTAGAAAGTATATTGAGAACTTCTAACACAGCCTTTGTATTTATGAGTGCAACCACTTCTTTTTTTGCATGTATCGCATTACGAAGGCGGGTCAACATGTCCGATATTATATCATTTGTTTGTACATTTTGAGTCATAATAATTTACCAACTTGATTTTCTAATACCTGGCATTACTGCATCACGAGCATTATTCCTGAAGCATATCCTACACATGTCAAATTCACGCATGTACCCTCGTGGTCTACCACATAAAGGACATCTGTTCCTTACTTTTGTCTGAAACTTAGATTTTTTCTTGAGTTTATTGTATTTTACAAGTTTTGATTTTTTCGACATAAAAAATTTATATTAATCTCTAAATGGCATTCCGACTTTTTTTAGTAACATATATGCTGCATCATCATCCTGCGCACTTGTATTAATAGTCACCTGAATTCCTTTCGCTTTTTCGAGTCGTGCTTGATCTACTTCATTAAATATAGAATGTTCCCTGAATCCTAAACTGTAATTACCTGACTTATCAAGTGATTTTCTTGTAACCCCGCGAAAGTCCTTGACACCTGGCAATACTATGGATACAAGTTTATCCAGAAAATCCCACATTTTCTCTCCACGCAATGTAACATATACACCAATAACATCTCCTTTTCTCAATCGGTTGAAATTTGAAATGTCCTTTCTTGATCGTGCGATAGCAGGCTTTTGCCCTGTAAGAGCTGCCATATCTTCAAGCATCAGATCGACTAGCTTCTTATCTTCAAGCGCGTCTCCTAAGCCGGAATTAACTACAATCTTTTTCACAGTCGGGCACGCCATACTGCTTTCAAGCTTCAACTCTTTCTGGAGCTCTTGTTTTATTTCTTTTTCAAATCGCTCTTTTAATTTCATGTATTTTTGTTACTCTATCATATATAGCAATGCCGGTAGAAACTGATACGTTTATAGACTCTACGCTATTACTCATTGGTATTGCTAGAATTGCATCACATTTTTTGTATACCGTTTTGCTCAATCCCGCACCCTCACTACCTGCTATAAAACAGACTTTGGAATTATAGCGGAAATCAATAATATTTTCACCATCCATGTCCAGCGCAATAATCTGGAACCCCATTTTTGACAATTCTGTAATAGCCAATAAAAAATTTTCCTTTATAATGGGCAAAACAAAGTTATACCCCATCGAAACCTTTGTAACGGTTGCGCTGAAAACTTTTTGCTGACTATGCGGAACAAGTAAGCAATCGACATCTAATGCTGCACTCGTTCTTATTATTGCTCCCAGGTTTTGTTCGTACTCAACCTCTGGAACCGCAACTACTGTACAGATATCAAGTTGTTCAATAAACGACTTTGCTGTCCTGAATGATATACTCTGATCAATTTTCTTCTTTAATAAAACAAGCACACCTCCACTATCAACGTTCAGTGTAGTATCTGCATATCGTATTAGCTTCGAATCAAAAATAACCTGAATCTGTTTTGCATAAGCTGCTTCTTTCACCTTCTCAATCTTTGAAGATTTATATTGCTCAGGCATGACAACCAATTCAATATTTTCAGGTATTTCCTCTATCACCTGTAGAATACTGTTTTTTCCGACAATATACTCTTCTCTTGCTATTTTATTGTTAAGAACTGATTGCAATAACTTATTTCTTGCCACGATTTTCCTTTATAATTTTACCCGTACCTTTCTCTGGTTTTACTACCTTTTGCTTTTGCTTTACTTCATCTTTCCGGTTTTTAATATATTTTCCTGTATCATCAACAAGCCGAACATTAGAAACATGTACCGGATGCTGAATATACATATAGTTCTCACTATTCTCCTCAGATTTTTTTACAGCTTTTTTCTTCACATTAACTCCCTCTACAAGTACTCCTTGTCCGCTATTCACCATTCCTAGTACAATACCGGTATGCCCTTTATGCTTACCTGTTGTAACTTTTATTGTATCTCCTTTGCGTATTTTCATAATAATTCTGGT
>JBMCLJ010000066.1:0-7792 GCA_048615375.1 Candidatus Dojkabacteria bacterium
ATGTACGCAATTTATCAGCCATTTAAGATTTTTCTTACTATTTCTGTATTCTTTTTGTTCATTGGCTTGATTTTATTAGGCAGGTTTTTTTTCCTGTACATTACTGAGAACGAGTCAGGTCTAGTTCAGTCTGTTGTGATTGGCGGCATATCAATTGTTATCGCGATACAAATGTTTACACTGGGTATAATTGCAGAATTACTCGCAGTAAACCGCAGACTTATTGAAGATGTACTGGAACGGCTAAAAGATATACAATAGCTCCAATACAGCATGTGATTACTAGCTACTGATATTGGAAATTCGCAAAAAACATGACAAATACGGGCAAACAGATTGAGTTTTCAATTATAATACCTTTATATAATGAAGAAGATAGCCTTGCTGAGCTGACAGAAGAGCTTACTTCTCACATCACTGCGCTACAATTGAATGCTGAGATAATTTTTGTAAATGATGGATCAACCGACTCATCCTTTCAAAGGCTGCAGGAACTAAAAAAAACGCATATAAGTACACAGATCCCAATAATTATAATTGACTTTTTAACAAACAGTGGCAAAGCCAATGCCTTACAGGCCGGCTTTGATCATGCACGTGGAAATTACATCTTTACTATGGACGCTGATTTACAAGATGATCCCAGTGAGATGCAGAAATTCATAACCAAGATGAAAGAAGAGAATCTTGATATGGTTTCCGGATGGAAATTCAATCGTCTCGACCCCGCAAGTAAACGATTACCTTCGAAGATCGCGAACGGTACAATGAAAGTAATCAGTGGCGTAAAAATTCATGACATGAACTGCGGGTTTAAATTATATAAAGCATCGGCTGCACGAACACTAAGCTTGCACGGCGATATGCATCGTTTCATCCCTGCCTTACTAGGTGCGAAGAAATTAAAGGTTGGTGAGGTAAAAGTAAACCACAGGAAAAGAAGGTATGGTACGTCAAAATATGGGATTATGAGACTTGCAACAAGCTTCCTTGATTTACTGGTTGTTATCTTAAGAACAAAATTTTTTGAGAAACCACTACATTTTTTTGGTGGTGCTGGATTTATTTTATTCTTCCTATCAGGTATTTCTCTGATTTATCTAGCTATTCTGTGGGTATTTGGGACAGAACCTATTGGTGACAGACCTCTTTTTACGTTTTCCTTAATATCAGCAAGTTTAGGTATTCAAATCATTATGATTGGATTATTAGGAGAACTTTTAATACTCAGAACTTCAAAACGTGAATATGTGATTAGAGAGATTATTCAGCCAAATCCTTAGGTTCTTTTGAATTTCTTTTTCATATATTATACCCATAACTTTAAGAGTATAAATCAGCAAAGCAAATCTACTCTAAAGCAATAACAGACATAATCTTAAAACCGTCTACCTCTATCGAATATATTTCGTTTTCACCTTCATAATTGCCTTGTACCAGTCGGTAATCAATAATTTTATAATGAGCTTCGACACCATCTTCCTCAGGAGAAATAAATTTTAATCTTTGCCTCTCTTCAGAACTTAGCATAAATGCATTTGGCCGGATGAATCCCGAATCCTCAATATATATATGCTCCCTTGAGTCATTCTTTGTGATAAATCGTAAGGCATCACGAGCAGAAACTCTCCAATAGTCACGATCAAAGTCGTTGGCGGGATCCCCCGCAAGCTGATTAAAATAAACAAATTGATACGGGTGATTCGCTGTCATCCAGAAAATGCTATGCGCGAATGTAGCGAAAATAAGAAACAGTACTGCACCTTTTGAAGCAACACTCCATAACTGCTTCTGCTGAAATAATGACTGAAATGTGGTGAATATCCACTTAAAACCCGAAACTGCAAAAATAATTATAAGTCCGTATATAAAGTAAAGATGTCTCCATCCTCCATACAGCGTAGAGTTAAAAACTATTACTGCAATAACAGGCCCAAACAATAAAATCAAAAAAAGAATGTCTAACATGCTGTCTCGTTTAAAGATTTTTCCTGAGATACAATCACGTACTATGTTATACCCTTTTTGCAGTACTCCAACTCCGAAAAGTAGTAAATATACTATAGGAGTCGTAACAGCTATCCATACCGGGATATAGTGCCATGGAACTTCAGCACCCCGTATTATCTCTCCCATATATATGATATGACCATTCCATCTTTCATATTTGCTCATTAATAAAAACGCGTCTACAAAAGTGTTAATTGGAGAATTCCAAGCAGCAGGCCAGAACAGGTATGTGCAGAATAGTGTAAGGATGATAAAAAGAAGCGATTTAACAACTATAGATTTACGCTGTTTACTTTTGAATAATTCAATAGTAATCATGCCCAGTACAACAATGGGGATGATTACTGCCAGAATTCGTATATTAATAGCAAAACCAATGGAAAGTGCAGCAAAGACCCCGAGCCAAACTTTCTTTTCTATGAGAAATCTTGATGCGAAATACAAAGCTATTGTAAACGCGGCAAGAAATGTTGTATCTTTAATATTATAAAAGGATTCTGCAAATATCCTCGGACTCAAAACCATCATTACACAACCAAGCAATGCCAGTCTCCAATCTTTAAATCTGTACATCAAAGTCAAATATAAAAAAATAACTCCAATGTAAAAGAATAAGAACGTACATACATGCCTGAATTCCCACATCTCAGCTGATTCATGATGTACGCCAACCACTCTTTCGCCAATCAACAAAGGAATATGAAACGCTACACCATAAAACTTATGCTCATATGTTTCCAGATCTTCTTTGTCAGATAGAAGTCCTGTCTCAGCCTGTGGTAAATTAAACGTGTCAGCCAGATACCTTGCTGAGACTAATCCGTGATTTCTTTGAATACCTTCATCTGTTGAAAATCCATAATCTTTATACGATAAAATTCCCGCTACCAGATAGGCCAGAAAAAACAGAAACACCGCCATCACTTTTACACTAAGGCGAAATTGCTTTAACCTGGGCACATTTACAGCTTCGTTATCTGTCATACTATAATATCAATTCTTAGTATTCAAACGTATCCTTCGTCATATGCCATTTCACCGCATGACTAAGCATGTCGTCAAGTGAGTATACAGGCTCCCACCCTAGTATCTGCTTTGCCCGGGCATTATCTGCAACTAACACAGCAGGATCTCCTTCCCGCCGGGGTTCTTCACGTACCATGATCAATTTTTCAGTTAACTCTTTAACGCTTACAATAATCTCTTTTACAGACGCTCCTTTTCCTGTTCCAAGGTTTATTTTTTCACTTTTCATGGTCGTTTCCAGATACTCAACCGCTTTGACATGCGCGTCAGCAAGATCGAGCACATGGATATAATCCCGGATACAAGTCCCATCCTCAGTATCGTAATCAGTCCCAAATATGGAGATTGACTCGCGTTTTCCAAGAGCAGTGTTGATAACAAGCGGAATCAAGTGCGTTTCCGGGTCATGATCTTCACCGAGGAAGCCACGAGGTTCTGCTCCTGCAGCGTTAAAGTAACGCAGGCAGACGTTTTTGATCCCATAGGCTTTGTCGGCATCTCCGAGAATCTGTTCGAACATAAGTTTACTTCTTCCATAGGGGTTGATTGGCTTTTTCGGAAGGTTTTCTGAAATAGGCAGAGTATCCGGTTGTCCGAATATCGCGCAGGTTGAAGAAAAAACTATTTTATCGACATTGTGCGTCTGCATGGCTTTAAGCAGGTTCACACCACCACTAATGTTATTCTGATAATACTTAACCGGATCAGTCACAGATTCACCAACATACGCGTACGCGGCGAAGTGGACGATAGCGTCCGGCTGGGAGTCTTCAATCGCGTATTCAATATCCTCATAATTTAACAGGTTACCGAGGTAAAAACGAACGCTTGACTCGGTTATCTCCTGAATAATATCAATCGCTTCACGATGACCGTATTCAAGGTTGTCAAATACAGCTACTTCATGCCCCGTTTCAATGAGTTTAAATACTGTATGCGAGCCAATATATCCCGCCCCGCCACTTACAAGAATTTTCATACGGGAAAGTATACATTATGTAGGGTGTAAGGGCAAAATCATTTCTACTTAATCCATCTCACGGGAACAATACCGTCTTCTTCTCAGATTTTATAAAATATGCTTGAGAATACACCATTTTGAAATCCAGTCCAAACTCTACTTTTTTACCACTCGCCCCTGTTGCATAATTTACACCTCGGTAGACCCCACTATCATAGCGAGTTACATTACTTAGTTTTAACTCTGGATCGACGGCGTTAAATGTCTTAATGAATTCAAAAGCTCCTATTCCATTATTAAATGCCTTGTTTTTAAATGAAGCCGGTTCTTGTTCATTTCCAGCTCCAACCCCAACTAGTGACCAACCGTTATACACCTGCATTGGAAATGCCTCCTTCGGTGAATTTCCATAAACTACTAATTTTCCTTTATTTTTACTCAGCACAAAGTACCCTTCATTCGGCTTAATCGAAAAGTCTTTACCAAATGTGTTCCCGTCGCGTTCGGAGTACTCTACCCATTTTCCAGCCCATTTTTTAACAGTAGTCATATTGAGATTCTGTGATCTTGCAACAGCGAGTAGTTCACTAGCTCTGAAAAACTCTTCTTGAGTTTTATAGAATGGAAAGTTCATCGCATTCCAGCCATTAAGTACCTCGTAGTTGTATGCGTCCTGCACTTTGTTAAGTTCCGGGTTGATTGCCGCGACTTCTGGCTCACCAGCATCACGGATATTATTTCCATTCAGATCGTCGTAAAGAGTGATCTTTGTTGAGTTCGAAACCTCAATACTTCCTCCATTGTTTAACATATACTTACCTGCGTCAAGATCAAACGTTGACTTTACTATAGGAGCATCATTAGCTTCTGCTTTAGCTCCAGGAATGAGGTAGCTTATTGGTGATGTAGTATCCTTTGCTATATAGTCAACATAATCAAGAGGCTGGAGTAATTTTGTAGTACTACATAATGCACCTATATCCACTCCATTTATAATTTCTCGTTCCTGACCTTGTCCAAGATTATGTATTCCTACAAGTATACCGTCATCATTATAATAACCTGCACCACAATCACCACTACATAAAGGTGTATCGCATTCAACAACGAATGATGGAGAATATTCATCCCTCTGGTTAAACTCCGAATTACTATCATAACTTGCTGACTTTACAGTACATGTAACTGTTTGACCTGATTGAGACTTTACAGTTAAATTTGTTCCAGTTGTAACTATCACTCTACTACTAGGAGTTGTATTGACGACAGACGTACATTGTGAAATTTTTTGAACCTCTTCCTGAGTTAGTGGTGTACATATTGCTGGATCGCTAGAATTTTCATATGAAACATTAAATCGATCTCTGGTTAGAATAATTACTGCATTAGGATCATTACAACCCTGAGGCTTAACTGTCCTCTGAACATCCTCATCTCCGTTCATTCTATGCTCGTCCAATCTCATACAGTGTGATATAGTACAAACACTAAGATTACCAGCAGGATCAGTTGTAAATACAGTAGAACATGTCCTGAAGTTATTATCATTATACATATTACCTGAGGAATCATGATAAGGAACACTTAAGTCAGAAGTGCATAATCCATCACGATATTCACATTCGCATTCGTAAATCTTATTATCTGATGGATTCCGACATGAATTTCGACCATTATACTTATTGGCTCCATCTACACATGTACTTTTCATAGATTCGAAATTATCACAATCTGGATGTCTGGCTGTACTTAAACATGAAAAATAATCGCGGATTTTTCTGATAGCAAGACCAGGTTCTTTACATTTCGTACTCACCATATCGTCGTGACATATATACTCTATAGTTGAGTCACTATTTTTAAATTTGATTTGCCCTCCTCGTTCACGACAGTCTATCGTTCCTGGTCTTTCAGCTTCTCCAGTTAAAACACATTTCAACTCACTTCTATTTTCATAAGCTACTACAGCTTCTTTATTACATCTAGCTCTACTGACATTCTTATATATTTTTTTATTTCCATTATTATCTACTAATTGAATTACACAAGTACCAGATTCATCCTGACATGAAACAGATGATGCCTTCGATTCATCAAAATTTGTCCCACATGCAATAGCGTCACTTGGTTTATCCGCATTAAGAGTTCCTTCTTTGCAGCATTGGTACAACTTGCCATTCTGAGGATTTCTACACTGGTAAATCATACCTTGTAACTTACTTTGTTGTAGATCTGATGGTTGATTATTTTCATTAAAGCATACATTGTCAAGCCCCTGAAAGATCAGATCCTGTCGACAATCGTATACACTATCTGAGTCACCTTGTGATTTGCAAGTAATTGGAGTAGTAGATTCATAAGTTGTACATACACCAGCTTTTTTGTCAGAAGTTTGAGTTCCATCTGCATATTTAGTAATTATCTTACACTCCTCCTCTCCATCATCTTCACAATTATACTTTACCGGAACACGCTCAGTCACCGGAGCTTTAGTCGCCTCTCTTTCATCAATACATTTTTGAGGATCTCCGCAACTACCATCTTCTTGACAGTATTGTGTACCTGTGGGTGACGTGCATTCGTTATTAAAAGGCATAGCATAACCTTGCTTTCCTGGGACGCATTTATATTTGCTATCTTTTCCGTACAGACATCTTGTTGGGTTGATTTCTTCCCTGCCTAAATTATCTGCCGGAATCTGGCTGCAGATAAATTCCCTATTATCTTGATCATTTCCACTATTAATGACACAGTTTCCATTGTCTACTGATTCCATTGATATATAAGTACAACGAGGCTGTGTATTGACCGCAGATGTACATAATGGTAAGCAATTTCCTTTCTCACTCTTATACTTACCTTCCCCACACACGATCTCCTCATCAACCTTCTTACCAGTCGCGCCATGACACACTTCCTCTCCTCCATTACATACTGGTTCTGTTAGACAACTGCCTCTATTTTTTCTTGCCTCATTCCTTCCCATGCACCTCGCTGTTTCCAAATCGATTCCATTTTCCTTTACCATGAAATTAACAGTGTGGTGGTATTTTGCTAAACAAGAATCACAGGAATTTTCAACACACTCTCCACCGTTGCACACAAGATTATCTCCATCAACACATAAGTTACCCAGGCAGTGACAACTTCTTGCTGAACCTCCAGAAGCAGGGCAGCTACCAACACATGTATTGCCGTTCCAGATCTGTCCTTCAGGGCAGGTTTGAGAGGGAGTGTCCTCCTGTGGCGGGTTTTCACCCGGTTGTTGCTCACCTCCCCCACCTTGATTACAATCAAACTCCCTGTTATCACTTGGCCCACCACTATTTACTACACAATTACCACCTCCATCGGGTTTTACGGCACAGTTCGCTGGTGCAGTATCGACATGCGGTGTGCACAATGGCAAGCAGTTTCCATGGTCGGAATAATAGTTTCCTCCCCCACAGCTCTGACCCGCGTTAGATGATGGTTCAGTTTGTTCGGATGGAGGAGGTGATGAATCACGATTGCGACAAATAAACTCACGGTTGTCTGAGTTTTCACCACTATTCACTACACAGGTACCGTTACCACTATTTGTCTGAGAACACCCAGGAGGGTTTTTATTAACTTCTGGTGTGCAAAGAGAAAGGCAATTACCTTTATCGGAATAGTATCTACCATCCCCACATGGTTGACCGGCATTTGAGTTCTGCTGTGGTTGTTCTGGAGATGATGGAGGAGCGGCTCCACGACTTCGACAAATAAACTCACGGTTGTCTGAGTTTTCACCACTATTCACTACACAGGTAC
>JBMCLJ010000067.1:0-7751 GCA_048615375.1 Candidatus Dojkabacteria bacterium
GCCTTTTTTAGTTGAGGGAAGACATAGAGACTGGATATTCACTGAACAACCCTGAGAGCAATACATACGTTTTTACTCAGGGCGCATAATATTAACGTGCACTTCGACTACTACTTGTCATTTACCTATAAACATATAAAATTAGCTTTATTATGATGTCTCGACTCCGACTCAACCCCTCCTGGAATATCATCTTCGAAAACAATCAGCTTATACTCACCGCTGGGGGAGATGAGATGTATCTCGTTGATGAACTGGATGAAAGCCATGCAAAAAAATTTTATGAAGCAGTCAAATCAGGTAATAGCAAAGTACTCACTGAAAATAAGCAGCTCAACTCCTTCACCGACAAGTTGCGTGCCTCGGGTATAATTCTGGATAATTCTACAGTCCAGCCTTCGACCGGAGTATCCTACAATATTACCTGGTACGGAAATCAAGTTGAAGAAATTGAAAAGCATTTAGAAAAACTACTTGATCCCGTTCGGATAAATCGTACAGCAACTCCAAAAAAAGAATCGCATGTACACATTCTCATTCGTTCTAATGCTACGCTACGCGAAGTACTTGAAACCTACAAAAATGAAGGTACACAACTTTATATCGACCTTGCTTACCGTAATCACATTTCCATAGGCCCCTTCGTTAGTAGAGGAGAGACAGCTTGCGCATCATGCTTTATCGGCAGAGTAAACAGGAACTGGGGGGACCCACAACCTCCCGTTGAGCCGGAAGCTCAAAAAGATATCACATTTATAGCTTCTTTGATCGCGAAGTATCTGGACGAATATAGACGTGATGGCACCATAAACAGGCTTATTGGACATGCTATGCAGATGAACACTGCTTCTTTTGAAACTCAGTACGACCGGGTTTTGCGCCTGCCCTGGTGCCCGCACTGCTTTCCGGATCATGAATATACGTACGGAACTGGATCATTTGAACTACCATGGTTAAACTCATAACACAATTCGATACGCATACAACACGGGCAAGCCTCGCCACACCAACATGTGGTCCCTGCTGTTGTTGTTGCTGTTGCTGCATAGTCACCACCCTTACGACCGGTGCACTTACCGCAAGAAACATTCATGTAACGATTAAAAAAAACCAGTTTAAGCCTGAGAATGTCGAGGAGTACTTCCTGGAGCAGCCACTGCAGGAGCAAAACGAAAATAAAACATATCCTGAGAATACGAACAGTCAAAAGAGCAAGATCAAATTCGGTTCAGTCGCGCATGTATTACTTATCATATTCGGATTTTTTCTTCCTTTTAGTGTAATCCTGGTTCCTTTTATCGGTACATTTGTTACTGAAAACGTTATTTCAAGTTTTGACCATCCTCTTAGAGGAAATGTAATAAATTATGCGCCTCTTTTGTTTGTGATCATAGGTTATATTACGTACATAGCATTGCTTGGCATTCTTCGAGAGATAAAAGTGATCTCAATAAAGTACCTGCTTTTAGCGTCTCTCGCATATCCAGTTGTGTTTATTATGGAATTCTTCGCCTGGCCTTTCATATTATTTACTTTTTTTGGCTAGGATGATGTCTGAGCGTTATGATGCATGTTTTTTCACAAAAATATTCAAGCATGAGCAGTTTATCTCACGCTCAGCTACTTTCTGCCACAGGATACCGTTGTGGTGTTACCCTGCCACCTCAGGAGGTAGAGATAACGTTCTCGGATATGGAAGGTTACCATAACTTTTCTGTACCTGAAGACTCAGTACAACCATGGAAAACCGCGAGCGGAAGCATGCACCGGGACGCCCAGGTCGCGAAAGTAGCTTCAGTCTGCGAATCTCTAGAACGATACGCTGCCGCGATGAGTCCTTTTCCACTTTCAAAAGCTCACGAAATAAATGAGAAAATCTATACATACGAAGATTGCTCCTTGTTCAGTGAAGATCAATATCGAGACGCAAACTTCGAGTGGAGGAAACCTGACTATAACGAAGCCCACTTTACTACCATGTTCTCATGTCTTGATAATTCCCCTGCCTGGTTTCCTCACGAACTCGTTGGCTTAGGTCCGCGAATCGGGCAACCATTTATCCCATCAACCTCTACCGGGCTGGCAGCGCATACAGAGCCATTCAACGCAATGCTGAACGCGACTCTTGAAGTGCTTGAGCGGGACGCACTCTCCACAACGTGGCTTAACAGCCTGGGTGGAAGAGAGATAGAATTATCATCAAAATACCTCACACAAGTAGCTGCAAAACAAGGTAAAGTATACTGTTTCGACATTACTCAAGCATGGAATCCATGCCCGGTAATAATTGTATGCGGTCACCTTCCATTACGTGGTCTAAAACGTTACTCCATGGGAGTTGCGTGCAGGGCAACGCATGAAGAAGCTATAGAAAAAGCATTTACAGAATGGCTGCAGGGAACTGTTTTCGCTGGATTTTACTTCGTTCACCATCCGGAACTTCAATTTCACGCTGCCAGTGATGTACGAGACTTCGATGAGCACGCGGTATACTACACCATATACCCTGAGAAATGGGATGAGATCCCGCTGATACAATACCGCAGTAAACATGAGCTAAACGGTTATATGATGCAGAACACCCGGACGAAATATAGTGTCCACAAAAAGAGAGAAAAGTATCACAACAGGACAGACGTTATTACCCCGGTTCTCAAAGAGTTACGAGCACATGGCATTGAACTGTATTATCGACATCTTTATCTTCCTGACCTTGAAGAAGTCGGACTAACGGCTGTTCGTGTATTTTCTCCACAGCTTTCTTTAATCCACGGAGATGAGCGGGCACCATTCCTTGGTGGTAGAACACATGATGTTGCGTGGAGATACCCTGATCTGGAACATCAAAAAGTAATATTTCCAAACCCCTATCCGCATCCTTTAGGTTAAAATATGTAATTATGGACACGCTTGCATTCAATCTATTCTGGGAAAATTCAAAGCTTAACAGAAGTAATTTTCCCCAATTTCTGGCAAATATCGAACGTGATGATCAAAAACTTCACCACTATCCACAATTACTCTATCCAGGCAAGGATATAAAACTTATAGAACCCCAGGATCCATTAGCGAATATTCAGAATCAACGCCGTTCCAACAGGCTGTTTAGCCACAAACCCCTGGAAGAATCAGAAATTGGTTCTCTGCTCTACGCTTCAACTAGTACCACTGCAGATCTGTCACTCGTCCCTTCCGCGGGGGGCAAGTATCCGGTAGAACTTTTTACTTTGCATTTTAATACGCAAGGAGAGAACAATAACTCAATTTGCTATTACAACCGTGACTCGCACGCGTTAACAGAAGTAAAGGATTGTCCTCACTGGAATAAAATCAGCCCTGGTATGGGAATAAAACTTGAGCACGCTCCATCGCTATGTATTGTGTTAGTTGGTTTTCCTTCGAGGACGACAAGTAAATATGGTGAACGAGGAGGGCGATTTTTGCTCATTGAAGCTGGTCATATTGCTCAGAATATCTCGTTAAGAGCAGCAGATTCTGGTTTACATGGAGTTGAGTGTGGCGGATTATTTGACGATGCTTTCAAAAAACTTCTTGGTTTAGAAAAAACCGAAGCCGTAATACTTTTAGGTTACGCGTGCGGTCACGGTCAAAAGCAACTATAATCTTGGTATGAAAATAGCATTTTATGGATCATCGCCATTCAGCCTGGAAATACTCAAAACGCTTTATGACAACCACAAAGAACAATCTCTCGAGTTAGCGTATGTCGTTACACAACCAGCAAAGCCGGTTGGCAGGAAAAAAGTAATAACCCCAAACCCAGTCGAGGTGTTCTGTCAGGAGCATTCGATCATCTGCTGTACGCCCCATAAACTTAAAGAACTCTTCACACCGGAAGAACTTGCAAATCCACATTCACAGCTTCGAACGGATATGGCAATAGTTGCCGCGTACGGAAAAATCCTTCCTGGAAAAGTTCTTGACACTGCCAAACACGGCTTTATCAATTTTCACGGTTCAATCCTGCCAAACTATCGTGGCGCGACACCAGTCCAGACAACCATCCTCAATCAAGATCCCACAGCGGGTATAACGATTATTAAAATGGATGAGGGCATGGACACGGGGGATATAATTCTGACAAAAGAGATACCAATTCCCGCGAACAGTACCTCAGGGGAACTGATGCAGGAGCTGGCTCTCCTATCGGCTCAATTACTACGTGACGAGTTCACTACAATCATGCAACCGGAAAACTGGAAACTTCAGCCTCAGAACCATGAATCTGCTACTTACACTGATCTGTCACTGTGGAAGGATAAAAAGAATTTCGAAATACACTACCTTGAAGGACTTGGAGAAGCACATGGAAAAATAATGGCAGCAAATCCTGATCCAAAAGCGTGTGTCACAATCAAGAGTGGCTGTAAAACATCGAAGTATAACCTAATACGTTCCCGGCGTACTGATACTTCCAATGACGAACTACACCTGAGTAACCAGATCTCACTCCACTCAAGTTCAGACAAAAGACACCTTTATCTGGAGCTTTCAGAGGGTTTTTTAGAAATACTGGAAATACAACCCGAAGGCAAGCAGATTATGGACGCGAAAAGCTTTATAAATGGCTATGTCAGGTAGTTGAGAAAATAATGTGTTTTGCTATTTTTCAATACCAAGAACTCCTTCTACCCGTTCCAGTTGCTCAGGCGTATTAATACCCAGTATTTCATCAGGGTTTGATACTTTTACTGCTGCAACAGTCTTACCTTGTGTGACAAAAACCTGGATAACATCAGTAAGGTAGTATTCCCCCTGAGCATTATCATTGGAAATATGCTTTAAAGCTTCAAATAAATCCTGTTTGTTAAAAATGTAGATGCCTGAATTAACCTCCTGCACATGTTTTTCCTCCCCGGTAGCATCACCCTCTTCTACTATTTTTTGCACGAAGCCACGGTCATCTCTCATGATTCGTCCATACCCGTATGGATCCTGCAACTCCGCGGTTAAAATCGTCGCGACTGCCCGCTTCCCGCGATGCATATCACGAAGACTGGTAATAGTATCAGTCGAGAGTAACGGAACATCCCCGTAACACACCAGAACCTCACCATCAAAATCACTCAGCGCTTCTTCCGTAACCATAACCGCGTGACCGGTACCTGATTGAGGTTCCTGTACCACGTAGTCTACCTTGAACCGCCTGGTTCTTTCTATAACCAGTTCTTTTTTAAAACCAACGACCAATACCGTTTTTTGTGCCTGAAGTTTCTGTGCGAGAGTGAGCGTGTAATCTATCATGGTAATACCCTGAACATTGTGGAGGATTTTAGGGATATCAGAATTCATTCTTGTCCCTTTTCCCGCGGCGAGTATAATTATTGCAAGACTCATAACGCAATCAGTATATAGCATCACCCAGCATTTGAAAATATGAAGCAGAATTTCCCTGGCTCAATATACTATACTCCTTCCTGCTTATGTGGTGGCACATGAGCACACAGGCAAGTTGCACTATTCAACCCGGCGCATTGGAAAAAACTCATATTTAGTTTAAAATCTCGAGATGGATAATATACTTATTCCTGTACTTGCCTTGGGCATACCAAGTGACTTCGTATACTTCATGCTTATCATCCCTTTTGTTGTGATGTTGGCTACCATAGCCAGGCACATGCTTGGAGTTAAAGTACTCGGTATGTACACGTATGTAAGCATGACGTTTGTTATAGCGTTTTTTCTTCGGAAACATTCATTTTTATCAGTAAGTATCAGTATTGGGTTGCTCTTTTTTGTATACTTCTTTTCATACTTTATTAAGAGTCTTACGGTAAAGATGCGATTACATTATTTCGCAAGAATATCGGTAGTTATCAGCTTGATCAGTATACTCCTCCTGACATTGATTATTGTACTTGCGCAGTTTCCTGAGGTGATAGACAAGCTTGAATTGTCGAAAGCTTCTCCTTTTGCGGTGCTAATTATCGTGCTGCTCAGTGAACACTTTTCGAGCCATCAGACCCAGAAAGGGTTTAGAAATTCCCGTAGAACCTTTGTTTTTACCATATTTCTTGCTCTTATAACCGGACTATTGTTGTCATGGGAACGGTTTGAATATTTTGCGATGGATTATCCTTATATTGTTTTTGTCTTTATCTTCATTATCTTCATCGCGGGAAAGTACAAAGGGCTACGGCTCAATGAACTCATACGGTTTCGAAGTATAAGTACTCAGAAATAGGCTGATTATGGCAATATCACGCAACAATCTCCATAATATTCTTGGAATAAATGAACGAAATCTGAAGTACATACGGCTTCATAACCCGAGTAATGCTAAAAAAATCGCAGACGACAAGCTTCTTACCAAGCGGATGTTGCAGGAGAACGGTATAGACACTCCTCAACTCCTCGGTCGTATCGCTTCTTTTAAACAACTTGATACGTTTAAATTTTCAAAACTCCCTGGAAGCGTGGTAGTTAAACCAAAACATGGCTTTGGCGGTCAGGGTATTATTGTGTTTTTTTCGCACGACAAGCACGGAAATTGGCTGAAAGCTGATAAAACACAGTACACCGAACGTGACCTGCGTAATCATATCCGGGGTATACTTGAGGGTAACTTTTCATTGAAAAACCGTCCTGACGTTGCTTTTTTTGAACAACGGCTGCTCATTCATCCGGATTTTAAGAAACTATCCTACCGCGGCAATCCGGATATCCGTGTCATCGTTTTTAACCAGGTTCCCCTGATGGCTATGTTACGGCTCGCGACCAGGGAGAGCGATGGCAAGGCAAACCTTCATACCGGTGGTATCGGCGTTGGTATTGATATAGAAAGTGGCATTACCACGTACGCGGTGTACAGAGATAAGTTTATCGAAGAACACCCGGATAATGGCATAAGTCTCAAAGGATTAAAGATTCCCTATTGGAATAAAATGCTCGAACTGGCAGTTAAATCACAGGCCGTTACAGGAATCGGCTACCTCGGCGTTGACATAATTGTAGACAGGATGCGGGGACCACTGGTACTGGAGCTTAATGCCCGACCTGGACTGGCGATACAGACCGCTAATCAGGATGGGCTCAAGGGAAGGCTTGAAAGAGTCACCGGCCTCAATATCAAGTCAATCGAACGAGGCATCAAGGTTGGCAAAAACCTTTTTGGCGGTGAAGTTGAAGAAGAAATTGAAGAAGTTTCAGGTAAAATGCTTATTGGCTATGTGGAAAACATTAAACTTATCAGTAAAAATGGTTACTCAAAAACAGTTAAAGCAAGAAATGACTCGGGAGCTCTTTGGTCCGCTATAGATTATGATCTGGCTGTCGAACTGGGCTATGGCGATGCCATGCGGGATTTTGAGGTATTTACAGCTTCGCACCCGTTTTCCGAACTCAAAGAAGGTCGCAAAATTAAAATCCTCGCACAAAGGCATTTTGAAGATCATGAAGACATAACGAATATACTTCTCGTCAAGCAAAGTTCCGGACTCAGCCTTCGACCGGTCATTAAAATTAACTCTGTAATGTCCAGCTACCCGTTTAAAGGCTACTACTCGATTACGTACCGTAAAGATAAGAATCTTTTATATCCAGTACTCGTTGGTCGTAAACAGCTCAAGAGATTCCTGATAGACCCTACAGCCAAGTTTTTAGGATAGTGTCAATTTACTCCCTGAGCTCTGTAATAAACTCCTGTAAGTATTCTGCTGGTATAGCGAATGCAATATTTTCCTGACTTTCCCACTCTCTTAGCTCCAAAAAACAAAATGTCGGTTTATAGG
>JBMCLJ010000068.1:0-7548 GCA_048615375.1 Candidatus Dojkabacteria bacterium
GTCTGTTATCTTTTAGTAATCCGCAATCGTCATAGCCGAGTAAATGGTACGACCCTATTTTAACGTTATTCTTCATCAAACTATACATCATGTTATAGGTATTAAATCCATGATACCGTCTCCAGGAACAGGGGTTAATCAACGATCTCCTTACATTCTAATTCCAGTTTTAAATACATTTGCCAGGTCAAATTGATTTTATATGGTCTTTTTTTGTTTTTAATGTATTTCCAATAATATCTTCCCCTCCTTCGGCGAATAACTCGATTAAGAATTCATTATCATTGCTTGGTAATACTCCTGCAATTGACAGAGTAGCTATGCCATGCGAGTAAATCCACATTTTTCGTAGCAGTTCCAGTTTATCTTCTTTAGAGAGTATTGATAATTCCTTGACTTCATTAAGATCTTCAAGTAAAAGCTCGTTAAGATTTTGGCAAGCTTCCTGGGCAGTATTTTTTTCTGTGAATAAAACATTGAAGAGATGTGGCTCTTTCTTAGCAAACATAATGTAGCCTATGCCCTGGTTAAAGAAACGGTCATCAGAGTAGGGTGTACGAAGATATTCAAGGAATGTGTCTTTGATCAGGAGAAATACTTTTTTTTTAAGTTTTTTCATTGACCTGAAATGTGCGTATACCGGTGCAGTAGAAGCATTGAGCCTTCTTGCGATATTCCTTGCCGTTAGAGTTTTCATCCCTCCTTTCTGCACTACCTTAAATGCTGCGTTTATAATATCTTCTCGATTAAATTCAACTTTTCGTGCCATTGTGTCAATTACAGGTAAGTAAAGTATAAGTTACAGATTATAACATATGTAATATAACACTTGTTATTTTTTGAATATGATATATAATGGGTATGTTTGAGATCTAAAAAGCTGTTGGATCACTATTAGTATAAATAACAAATTTATGTCAAAAGAAGAAAAGAATTCATTAAACTTTTTCGCAAAGTGGTCGAAATTTTTTATTGATAAATACAAAATTACTATTATTTTTCTTGTTGCATTGGTAGGAGTAGGATTATACTCAGTTACCCAGAACCAAAGGCAGGACTTTCCTACTATTCCCGTCAATGTGGTTAATATCAATGTACCGTATATTGGCGCCAGCCCTGAGGCGGTCGCGAATGAAGTAATTAATCCTATCGAGAACGCAATCAAAGGGCATGATTCTGTTGAACAAATAAATTCTACCGCTATGCCCAGCATGGCAAGGATTAGTGTAGAAATTGATAAATTTGATCAAGAAGCAATTGAAAAAGTAATTACCGACTTTTCATCGTCTATTGATGGATTGACTTTGCCTGAAGGTGTAGAGGCCAACGTGTCAACTTTTGACGCGGGAGGGCCATCTATCGTATACGTACTGACAAGTGAAGATGTTCAGTATAATGAAATTCTTGAAAAAGCACCTGCTGTAAAAGAGTATCTTGAGAGCTCAAGTCAAGAGATAAAAGAAGTTCAGATTATTCCGGATTCGGAATTTAAAGTAAATGTGCTTCTTGACGGTACAGCACTATCACAGTCTCAGCTCAATGTAGAAG
This sequence comes from Candidatus Dojkabacteria bacterium, assembly GCA_048615375.1. Taxonomy (GTDB): domain Bacteria; phylum Patescibacteriota; class Dojkabacteria; order JAOAGR01; family JAOAGR01; genus JBMCLJ01. Next base: position 1,549 of record JBMCLJ010000068.1, read on the forward strand.
CAGTTCAAAATATAATCAAAGGTAATCTTTCTGTACTTCCTGGGGGGAGTATTGAAGACGAGTCAATAAATACTACCCTGCAGATTGGCATTATAAATCCTTCCCTCGACGCCCAGGAGATTAGTAATATTTCGCTGCCAAATGGTCAGAAGCTAGCGGATATTGCAACCATAACACGCACACCGTCTAACGAAGAAGTGCTTACAATGGCCGGGTATATTAATGGAGGTGGACAACCGGAGTTTGACGATGAAGCGGTATACCTTTTTGTAAATAAACGGGATGATGGAGATGTGATTCGCATAGAAAACAGTGTTACAGAAGCTGTAAGTAAGATATATGAGGAAGGTATTCTGGAAGAAAATGTAAAGATAAACTCAATTTTTGATACTTCTGTGTATGTGGAAGATCAGATAAGCTCGCTTGTTCAAAGTGGATTAATCGGATTGTTGATAATTATTACAGTCTTTATGTTCTTTATTGACTGGCGTACTGGTGTCGTAGTCTCACTAATTATTCCATTAGCGTTTCTCATTACATTTTTTATTCTCAATCAAATAGGATTTACAATTAATATTTTAACATTGTTCGCCATGATACTGACTCTTGGTATTCTGGTGGACAACGCAATAGTTATTGCTGAAGGGATCCTCCACCGATTGCATAAATACGGGGAGACCACGTACCTGGCTGCAATTCGGGCAGTACGGGATCTGGGTCCAGCAGTTACTGCAGCTACTGCCACTACAATTGTAGTGTTTATACCGTTCACGTTTCTTCCTGGTGTCATCGGCGAATTCATGAAGTATATACCATTCACAATTATTATCATGCTTGGCGTATCGTACATCCTGGCGATTACCATCACCCCATTGCTGGGTAAATGGATACTCAAGAAAGAATCCGAAGAGGAGCGTACAAACCGCAAGCTCTCGAAGCTGCAAAAAATGCTTGTAATCCCGGCTATTATCTATTATGGGCAAAAATCTATAGATGCGGTGGTTAATGTATACGGGAAGTTTATGTCGAAAGTATATACAAACCTGGCTCTTAAGTTTGCGGTCGCTGGAACATTCCTAGTCATGCTTTTTGTAAGTATGATGGGATTTGCACCTCTTATCCCAGGCTCGCAGTTTCCGATAACAGATGGTTCACAGTTCGTCGTCCAGGCTGAATTTCCAACAGGAACTCCGTTCTCTGTTAAAAGAGATACAATGAGTAAACTTCTTCAAGAAGCTACAGAAGTAAAACATTTCCGGAGTGCATATATCTTTGGCGAGACGTTAAACATAATAGTTGCAGAGCCAACTGAACGTACTGACGATAAGGATACAACCATCTTTACCCTGATTGAAGAATATGATCAACAGGTTCAGTATATTCGTGATGAAGCTCCAACAGGTACCTTTGTATTAGTAAATAACCAGTCAAATGGACCTCCTGCTTCAGCGTATGACCTGACCGTGGCAATCAAGAGTCCAGATGTCACGACCCTGGCAAGAGTTTCTGAAGAGCTTGATAATTTCGTAAATAATTCTGGTTACGATATTAAACGTATTAAAAATGAAGTGCAGGATAGTCTTGTTCCTTCAGTACGAGTAGAATTTGACCAGGATAAGTTAAATCAAAATGGTATCTCTTCATTTACCGCTTCACAGATCATAAATAGCATATTCAGTGAGAATGACATTGCAAAAACAACTATTCGTGAAGACGGAGTGCAGGATGATGTTGTTATCGGGTTTATAGATGAATCAAAAAGCTCGATTGATGATCTTCGAATTCTGCCGATACAAACCTCTGCTGGTAGCACAATTACTCTGGATCAGGTAGCTTTGGTTGATCAGATAGAAACTTCTGAAACAATAAATTTTATAGAGGGTGAACGGGCAGTCACATACGAAGTAGCTCTGGAAGTCGCGGAAGAAGACCGCTCAGTACAATCTGCAGAGTTTGAGCAAAAAGTGAAAGAGTTTTTAAATGAAGATAAATTAAATGAATTTGGTCTGGAAGCCGATAATATCGCTTACGGTGGATTTGCCTCAGACTTAAATTCAGACTTTAGTAACTTGAGCATAGTATTCCTTATTGCTATGGTTGCGGTATTCTTAATACTTGTTTTCCAGTTTGATTCATACCTCCAGCCTATTCTGATAATGATGGCAATTCCAGTTGCGCTTATCGGTGTATTCCCTGCAGTCTACATTTCCGGAAGCTCTCTGGATCTAATTTCCGGTCTGGGAATCATTGCGCTTGTAGGAATTGTTGTGAATGATGCAATTGTCTTTATCGATTATTACAACAGACAGAGAAAGAAGCATCCTGATTGGACTCTTGGTGAGACTCTTTCGTATGTCGGTAAAGTACGTTTTAAACCAATTTTTAGTACTTCTATCACAACAATTGCAGGTATTCTGCCATTAACTATCCAGGATCCATTCTGGCGAGGATTGGGTGCTGCGTTAACAGGTGGTTTAATTATGGCCACCCTGGGTAACCTGGTTTTACTGCCTGTATTTATCTACGCTGTAGAGAGAATAAAAGGTTTATTCAAAGGTTCGAAAAAGAAAAAGCAGGAGGTAGAGGTGGCTATTTCCTGATCAAGTATGTTTTAAAATTAAGAAAGACTCTCCATTGAGAGTCTTTCTTGTTTTTCTCAATTTGCGACTTAAAGGATGGACTTCGCGTTTGTACGTGAATACTTTTCCAGCATTTCGATAGATCCATCAGCATCTTGCACCAATACTTGTACTTCGTCCTCCTGCGCACCATCTATTGATTTTATTGCCAAACTTCGACCTTCCCGTAATGCATCTTCTTTTGATTTAAACTTTGAAATAGTAACGCCTCCCTTGTAGACGCTCCAGTTTTTACCATTGTTAAATACCCATTGAAATGTTTTATGTTTATCCATTATAGTTTTTTACTCATGTATTGTACCTTGTTGAGAGGTATACATTATGTAAGAGGGGGTTTCACACGAAGGAGTAGTATTCTTTGTTTGGGTGGGGACAAAGTGGGTTGTGTGCACAAATATTATATATTTAATGTATAGTAGTTTTTGTTGGTATTTACGCTGAGAATGCTGGCGATGGACGAACCGAAGTCACCTGCAGGACGCACTTTTCTGTCGTAACGGTGTTGTTTATCTGTAGCATGGATAGTTGGGTTGAGGTGATCGGTAAAGGAATATGTAAAAAATCTGCAGTACGTAGAGCCACTTTTAGTAGTATTAGTGGAATCGGGATAGTGAATTTTTTGCGTCTTCCTGTCATTTTTACAAAATCGCGAAAGGTGTATTTTTTTGCACCTCCAGCTTCGAGAATAGTATTCTCTGCTTGAGGTTTTTCGATGATATCTGAGATGATAGCAGCAATATCTTTTCGAAGGATAGGCTGTACGATATTCAGGCTTTTTCCAGGCGTCAGTGTAATAAATGGCGGAAGGTTTAGATACTTTAGCTGATTGGCAAGCTCTGAAGGTACATCCCAGATAATTGAAGGGCGTAAAATAATGTAGGTGAGGCCGGATGATTTTATAGCTTCTTCAGACTGATATTTGGACTGAAAATATGATCCTGGAGCATTTTTACCTGTGCCAAGGGCGCTGATATACACTATTTTAGGAATGCGTAACTGTTGCGTTATTGTAACAATATTTATAGTTGCTTCGGTATGGAGTTTCTGAAATGTTATACTGGGTGGCTTTTCCCGTATGATCCCGATCATGTGAAGCACAATATCAAAAGACTGTTTTGATTCCTGTATTTTTTCGAGAAGTTCGGCCGGCTTATCTATATCTCCTATAATCGAAGTAACACCATCAATGTCAAGCGTATGTCGGTGAATGAGCGCGTAAACTACATGCCCCTGTTCAACCAACGCTGCTAGTACCTTCCTGCCCAAAAATCCTGAACCCCCTGTAACCAGTATTCTCGCCATAGATGTAATTCTATACTATGCTTGATTGTTTTCCTACAGTTATTGGCGTAAAATACTCCCGTGAACGCAAAAGTAAAAAACATCACTATTGATATTGTTATTGTGGTTTTTGCAGCCGCATTGGCTGTTGGGATATTTGTCTACCTTCAACAAATTCAGGAGCGCAGAGATCGTGATAACCTTATACCGACTGCTAAAGCTGCATATGAAAACAAGGAGTACAGTAAAGCCATAAATATTTTTAAAGAGGCAGAAGTAGAATATCCGGACAATGAAGAAGTGAAATGGTATCTTGGCGAAATATACTTTGCCAAGGGGAAATATGATGAATCCTTGAATTACTATACTGCCCTTTCGACAAATAATATATCTGCACAGACTCGTGAGAATATCGGAAAAATTTATTACGATAAACAGGACTATGATAAGGTGATTGAATACTGGAGTCCGATACAGACCTCCGCACTTCATTCGTTTTATCTGGCGGAAATATACTATGATAAAGGCGAAGACGAGAAATACTTCACATTACTGGAGAAAATTAAATCTTTCCAGGAGCCACACGCGTTACTTCAGGTGAAAGAGAAGGATGTGAAACTTATTGAAAAGAATTTCAAGCAAGCTTTATCTCAAGACAAACTTGTTGATTCTAAAGAAACGTACGATGTTGAAGCGGCATATTCTCTTATTCAGGAGGCGAAAAAACAGAAAGAGGCGGGGAAACCTGATTTTTCAGATTTGATTTCAGTCGCCGCTTTTACTGAGTTGAACCAATGCAGATTTTTGTTTGTTCGAATAGACGAAATGTACGAATCGTACAAGAAAAAGGGCTTGCCAATAATTCAGCTCGATTTCTACAAAGGAAAGTGCTACAACCAGACCGATCAGCCTGATAAAGCCATGCCTTTGCTGGAAAAAGCTATCAAGGAAAACAAAGATTCTATTGAATACAGAGAGACCCTTGCTAAGACTTACTATTTGAGGCAAGATAGTACTAATCTCCAAAAAACTTATGACAAAATCATTGTCATGGAAGATAAAGACAAAAAGTACATCCACTACCAAAATCTAGGTTACTACTACTACACGCTGGGAGACATTAATAAGGCTCTTGATAGTTACAGGAAGTCATTTGAACATGCTCAGACCGCTGATAAGAAAAATGAGCTCGCAGTGCTGATCTTGCAAGTGGAACTGCGTGATAAACAGAATCTGGAAGTTTGTAAAGACGAAGCGTACTCGGAACAGGATATTAGTCTTGACACATCTGAAAATATACTGATTGTTGGTCACTGCAATCTATACACCGGGAAAGAATTACCTGATACTGGACAAAATCTTGAATCTGAGTATCTCAAAGCTCTCCAGGCAAAAGATCGTGATAAGCTTGACACAATACTTGACCAGGATACAGGGAGGCTGATCACAACATATTTTAGAAAAGTAGGAGATAGTATTCTCCAAATGAAGTAGTTTACTGTCTCTTGACGCGGGCCTTAAGTTCACCAAGATCTTGAGACCATTCACCAGCTTCCTCATCAAACCATTCGAGTCCCTTGAATTGAAGTTTGTATAAAGAAGATGGGTCGTGCACACTGCCTAAATAGAGGTAATCGAAATCTTCATGTTTGCAATACTCAACGGTTTTCGTCATTATATACATGCCGAAACCTGTATTCAAATAATCCAGTGAATAAAAAGGAAACGCATAGTGCATGAATGTTACAGAACTGTTCTGATCATGGTTGGAGTAAGCAATGCAAAAACCTGCCGGCAGATCCTGCTGCGAGGCATCTTCTTTGAAGGTAAGAATGTGAGTGAAGTTTACCGATTCAGGAGAAGTAAATAATTCTTTGATTTTATTTGCCGAAAAAGTATCCTTACCGAACTTGGTATCATAGAAGTCTTTACCCATTTTATGGATTTTCCAGGAGTACTTTGGATATGGAATTCTATGCAATCCAAGATTATGATGATACTTGCGTAGTACTCTTCTGTTTTCGCTGGTAAGAGTGCAGTTATCTAATGCTATTCTTAAGCTTCTGACACGGTTCATGTT